>JAHELM010000053.1 GCA_024644185.1 Rhodospirillales bacterium
ATCGTGCTCGGCGAGGCCCTTCTTGCGCAGCCAGTCCTTGGCGGATTCCAGGTCGCCGCCGGTCTCGGTCAACGCCTTCTTGCAATCCATCATACCGGCGCCGGTGGACTCACGCAGTTCCTTGACCAGCGCAGCCGTAATCTCGGCCATTTTTGAATTCCTCTTGATCCGTCTTAGTGCGAGACAATCGCCCGGGCCCGGGCGGCAACCAAACCGGCGCCGCCCGTCCCGAACGGGCAAAACTCAGGCAGTCTCGGTCGCCGGTTCCTCGGCTGCCGATTCTTCCACGATCTCCGGCAGTTCTTCCACCGGGGCCTGGGCCGACGCACCGATATCGGCGCCGCTCGCCATCATCTCCTGCTGCAAACCGTCCAGCACCGCGCCGGTCATCAGTTCACAATACAGCGTGATGGCGCGAATGGCGTCATCGTTGCCGGGAACCGCATGGGTCACGCCGGCGGGGCTGGAATTGCTGTCCAGCACGGCGACAACAGGAATCGACAACTTGTTCGCTTCCTGGATCGCCAACGCTTCCTTGTTGGTGTCGATCACGAACAGGACGTCCGGCAGACCACCCATGTCCTTGATGCCGCCAAGCGCGCGCTCCAGCTTGTCGCGTTCGCGGGTCAGGTTCAGCAGCTCCTTCTTGGTCAGGCCGACGGTCTGTTCCGACAGGGTCTGCTCCAACTCGCGCAGCCGGCGAATTGAATTCGAAATCGTCTTCCAGTTGGTCAGCATGCCACCGAGCCAGCGGTGGTTGACGTAGTACTGGCCGCAGCGCCTGGCCGAATCGGCAACGATCTCGCTGGCCTGGCGCTTGGTGCCGACGAACAGCACGCGACCGCCGCCGGCGGCGACGTTCCGCACGGTCTCCAGCGCACGGTGCAGCAACGGCACGGTCTGTTCCAGATCGATGATGTGCACGCCGTTCCGCTGCCCGAACAGGAAGGGCTGCATCTTCGGGTTCCAGCGCCTGGTGGCGTGGCCAAAATGAACGCCAGCCTCAAGAAGCTGGCGCATGGTAAACGTAGGGATCGCCATGATAATCGGTCCTTTTCCGGTTATACCTCCGCGAGCCCAGCCGGTTTCCCGGCACCGGAGCGAACAGGACCACCGATCCAGCCCGCGTCGCCCGCGTGCGAAATAGGCGCTTCCCCACCATGGAGAAACGCCGGCGGCGGTATACCGCCAAAGCACGCCACTGGCAAGGAGAAAGCGGCGGAATCTCGCGGTATGGCGATTACAGATCCTGCACGTCGACGATACCGGGGATCGCCTTGATGGCGCCACGCATTGCCGACGAAATGGCATAGCGAGCCGGGAGTTCCAGTTCGACCTCGCGATCTTGCGTATCCAGCACCAGGCTGACCAGACCCCGCCCCTTCGCGCCGTGATCGCGGAACACGGCCGCCAGCGTATCGAGCGGCGCATCCTCGCCGAGGAAAATGCGCAGACCCGCGGCGGCGTGAGTTGCCACCTCCTCCAGCAGTTCGACTTTCTGGGCGGTCAGGCGGATATCCTCATCGCGGCGCTGGACCTCGACGGTCAACAGCAGCGGTCTGCCCGCCTCCAGCATCTCGCGCGACGCGGCGAGAACTTCGGAAAATACCGTCACCTCATAACTGCCGCTGGCGTCCGACATCTGCACGAAGGCCATGCGCGAGCCCTTGGACGAGGTGGTCAGGCGCCGCGCGCCGACAATACCGGCCAGCTTCACCCGCTCGCCGCGCACCGCCCCCGAGGCCACGCCGGCCCATTGGACGACACCCAGGCGGTCGCAAGTCTTGCGATGCGATTCCATTGGATGCGAGGACAGATAGAAGCCCAGCGCCTCGAATTCACGGCGCAACGTTTCCTCGACCGCCCAGTCCGGCCCTTCGACCAGACGCGGCCGCATCGCCGCGCCCCTGGAATTGCCGCCGAACAGATTGATCTGGTTGGTTTCCCGTTCATTCTGCGCCGCCGCGGCGTGACGGATCACCATCTCCATGGACTCGAAGGCCTGACGTCGGCTCAGCCCCAGAGACTCGAACGCTCCGGCCGCGGCCAAAGTCTCAAGCTGTCTCTTGTTTACCTGACGGGCGTCCACCCGTTCGGCGAAGTCCGTGATATCAAGGAACGGCCCGTTCGCCTCGCGTTCGCGCAGCACCGCCTGCATCGCCGCCGCCCCGACCGTCTTCACCGCCGCCAGGGCATAGCGGATCGCGAGGGTTTTTTCCCGCGTATCCGTGGCCGGCAGCGGTTCGACCGAAAAACTGACCTGCGACCGGTTGATGTCGGGCGGCAGAAGCGCGATGTCGATGCGATCCAACTCGGCACGCAGCATTCCCAGCTTGTCGGTATTGCCCATTTCGGTGCCCATCAGCGCCGCCATGAACTCGACAGGATAATTCGCCTTCAGCCACGCGGTCTGATAGGCAACCAGGGCATAGGCGGCGGCGTGGCTCTTGTTGAAGCCGTAGCCGGCAAATTTGTCGACCTGGTCGAAGATCCGGCCAGCCTGGGCCTTGGCGACGCCGCGCCCCACCGCGCCCTCGACGAAATTGGCGCGTTGGGCATCCATCTCGGCCTTGATCTTCTTGCCCATGGCCCGGCGCAGCAGATCGGCGCTGCCCAGCGAATAGCCGGACAGAACCTGGGCGATCTGCATCACCTGTTCCTGGTAAATCATGATGCCGTAGGTTTCCTTCAGGATCCCTTCCAGCGTCGGGTGCAGGTAATCGGGCGTTTCTTCTCCGTGCTTGCGCTTGATATAGCTTGGGATGTTGTCCATCGGACCCGGCCGGTACAGGGCAACGACGGCGATGATATCCTCGAAGCGATCCGGCCGCAGCTTGCGCAGCACGTCCCGCATGCCGCTCGATTCAAGCTGGAACACGCCGGTCGCCTCGCCCCGGCACAGCATGTCATAGGTTTTCTTGTCGTCCAGCGGCAGGGTCGACAGATCCAGATTCACCCCGCCGGCGGCGATCAGCTCGATGGCGCGAGCCAGCACCGTCAGCGTCTTCAGGCCGAGGAAGTCGTATTTCACCAGCCCGGCCAGTTCGACGTATTTCATGTTGAACTGGGTGACCGGCATGGTCGAGCGCGGATCGCGGTACAGCGGCACCAGCTCGTCCAGCGGCCGGTCGCCGATGACCACGCCCGCGGCATGTGTCGAGGCGTGCCGATACAGGCCCTCCAGCTTCAGCGCGATGCCGATCATCCGGGCGATGGTTTCATCCTCGCGCCGCATCTGCTGGATGGCCGGCTCACCGTCGATGGCCTGCTGCAGGGTCACCGGCTTGGCGGGGTTATTCGGCACCAGCTTGCAGATACGGTCGACGACCGGATAGGGCATCTGCAGCACGCGGCCGACATCGCGCAGAACGGCCCGCGCCTGCAACTTGCCAAAGGTGATGATCTGGGCGACACGGTCGCGACCGTATTCCTGCTGCACGTAGTCCAGCACTTCGTCGCGCCGGTCCATGCAGAAATCGATATCGAAATCGGGCATGGATACGCGTTCCGGATTCAGGAAGCGTTCGAACAGCAGCCCCCAGCGCAACGGGTCCAGATCGGTGATCGTCAGCGACCAGGCAACGACGGAGCCGGCGCCGGAACCGCGCCCGGGCCCCACCGGGATGCCGTGCTGCTTGGCCCATTTGATGAAATCGGCGACGATCAGGAAATACCCGGGGAACCCCATCTGGGCGATGGTGTCCAGCTCGTAAGCCAGACGCTCGCGGTATGGTTTTGCTGTTTCCTCTCGCGTTGCCTCGTTCATTTCCGGGGTGAATATCTGCGCCGCCAGCCGCCGTTCCAATCCGTCGACGGCAAGCTGTCCCAGGGCCTCGGTCTCGGTGCGACCGCCCAGCTTGGTATAGACCGGCAGGATCGGTTTGCGTGTTTCCGGCATGAAGGAACAGCGATGAGCGATGACCAGCGTATTGTCCGCGGCCTCCGGCAGGTCGGCGAACAACGCCCGCATTTCCGATGCCGACTTGAAGTAATGTTCCGGCGTCAGCCGTCTGCGCGCGTCCTGCCCCAGATAGGCACCCTCGGCGATGCAGAGCAGTGCGTCGTGGGCCTCGTACATGCCGCGGTCGGCGAAGAACACATCGTTGGTGGCGACCAGTGGCAAACCCGTCGTGTAGGCCAGGTCGACCAGCCTGTCCTCGATGGCAGCCTCGGCATCCATGCCGTGCCGCATGATCTCGACATAGAGCCGATTGTCGAACAGCGCGGCCAGGCGCCGAAGCATGGCTTCCGCGGCATCCTCCTGCCCTTCCGCCAGCAGCCGGCCCACTGTTCCGGCCGGACCGCCAGTCAGCGCCAGCAGTCCGTCGCCCAGGGTCTCGAACTCCGCCAGCGCAATCTGCGGCGCCTCGCCTCCCTCGGTCTCCAGAAAAGACTTGCTGACCAGCTTCAGCAGATTGCCATAGCCGGTCTCGTTCTGGGCCAGCAGCACCATCTGGTCGGGCGCCAGCGCATGGGCCATGCCGGGGCGGTCGCCGTCCTCGCGGCGAATGCCGACCTGACAGCCGACGATCGGCTGCACGCCGACCTTGGTGGCGGCGGCGCCGAATTCCATCGCGCCGAACAGATTCCCGGTATCGGCGACGGCTACCGCCGGCATCCGCTGGCGCGCGCACAAATCCGCCAGGTCCGAATGCTTCAGCGCCCCTTCCGAAAGGGAATATGCGGAATGGACCCGCAGGTGAATGAAATCGGCATGCGACATGACAGGACCAGATTACGCGGCGCGCGATGCCTTGTCAGCAGACCATTGCCGGCAAATACAGGCGCTTCTGTCTTCAGACGGAAATTTCGTGCAGACCGCGATCGCGGATGGTAACCGCCCGGTCCATGCGCCGGGCCAGATCCGGATTGTGAGTCGCAACCAGCGCCGAGAGGCCCGTTTCGCGCACCAGTCGCAGCATCATGTCGAACACGCCGTCCGCCGTGTGCACGTCCAGGTTCCCGGTCGGCTCGTCGGCCAGGAGCAAACGCGGATCGTTGGCCAGCGCGCGCACGATGGCAACCCGCTGCTGTTCGCCGCCCGACAGGCGCGCCGGCCGATGGTCGGCGCGCGGCGCCAGCCCGACCGAGTCCAGCAAATGCATCGCCACCTTTCGGGCCGTCGCATTCGACTCGCCGGCGATCATCCGCGGCATGGCGACATTCTCGAGCGCGGAAAACTCCGGCAACAGATGATGAAACTGGTAGACGAACCCGACCGTGGTGCGCCGCAGCGCCGTGCGCTCGTTGTCGTTCATGCCGCCGCAGGACTTCCCCTGCATAACGACATCTCCGCCATCCGGCCGTTCCAGCAGCCCGGCCACATGCAACAGGGTCGACTTGCCGGATCCCGACGGCGCCACCAGCGCCACAAGCTCGCCCGGCTGGATGACGATCGAGGCATCGTTAAGCACTTCGACCGGAGGCACGCCGGTGCTGCGGTAGGTGCGGACAACAGATTGAAGCTGCAAGACCGGTGCGGCATCACTCATAGCGCAGCACCTCCACCGGATCGAGCCGTGCCGCTCGCCATGCCGGATAGATCGAGGCCAAAAAAGTCAGAAGCAGCGCCATGACGATGACCGTAACCACTTCGCTGGTCTCGATCACGGCCGGCACCTGCGACAGGAAACGGACTTCCGGCGGAAACAGGGCCCATCCGGTCATCCCCTCGATCCACATCTGGATCGTCTCGATATTGGCGGAAAAGGTAATGCCCAGCAGCGCGCCGAACGCCGTTCCCGCAATGCCGACACTGGCGCCGGTGGTGAAGAAGATGCGCAGGATCATGCCCTGGGTCGCCCCCATCGTGCGCAGGATGGCGATACCCTTGCCCTTGTCCTGCACCAGCATGATCTGGCTGGAGATGATGTTGAAGGCGGCGACCAGGATGATCATCGTCAGAATCAGGAACATGACGTTGCGTTCCACCTGCAGCGCCCCGAAGAAGCTGGAGTTCACCCGCTGCCATTCGATGACCCGGCCGCGGTCGCCGACGATGGTGGCGATCTCCGGCTGCAGGTCGATGGCCTTGTCGGGATCGTCCAGCATCACCTCGACGTGCGAAACACTCTCCTGATAGCGGAAGAAAAGCTGCGCCTGCTCAAGCGGCATGTAGACGAAGCTGTTGTCGTATTCATACATGCCGACTTCGAAGATGCCGGCCACCGGATAAGCCTTCATCCGCGGTACCGTGCCAAAGGCGGTAACGCTGCCCTGCGGCGAAACGAACGTGATGTCGTCGCCCACCACCAGTCGAAGCCGCCCGGCAAGACGGCTGCCGATCAGCACGCCCTTGCCCTCGGCGAAATCCTTGAGATTGCCGACCACGATGCTGCCGGCCAGCATTGCTCTCTTGCCGAAATCCTCGGCCCGGATGCCCCGGACCATGGCGCCCGACGCATAACCATGCGCGGTCAGCATCACCTGTCCCTCGACCAGCGGTGTCGCCTCGACGACGCCGGGGATATTGCGGATTCCATCGGCGATGTCGTCATAGCCCATGATCGGCGCCTGGCTGCCAACCACGGTGACATGCCCGTTGACGCCAAGAATACGGCCCAGCAATTCGACCCGGAAGCCGTTCATCACCGCCATGACGATGATCAGGGTCGCAACCCCCAGCAGGATTCCCAGCAGCGAGAACCCGGCGATGACCGAGATAAACCCTTCCTGCCGGCGGGCCCGCAGATAGCGCAGGGACACAAGCCTCTCGAATGGGGACAGCAGCATCGGCTCAGCCCGCCAGCCGGGTCAGCGCGGCATCGACCGACAGTTCCTGGCGCTCGCCGGAAGCCCGGTTCTTCAATTCGACAACACCGTTTTCCAGCCCGCGCGGCCCGACGATCAACTGCCACGGCAGGCCGATCAAATCCATCTCGGCGAATTTCTGGCCGGCCCGTTCGTCGCGGTCGTCATGCAGGACCTCGACACCGGCATTCCGCAGTTTCCCGTGGATCTGGTCACAGGCCGCCGTCGTCTTCGCGTCGCTGGCCTTGAGATTGATCAGGCCAACCTTGAACGGCGCCACCGCTTCCGGCCAGATTATGCCGTTCTCGTCATGGCTCGCCTCGATGATCCCGCCGACCAGACGCGATACGCCGATACCGTAGGACCCCATCTGCACCGGCACGTTCGTGCCGTCCGGTCCGGCGACGACCGCGCCCAGGGGCTCGGAATACTTGGTGCCGAAAAAGAAGATGTGCCCGACCTCGATGCCACGGCCCTCGTAGCGGCGCGCCTCGGGCACCTTGGCGGCAAATGCCGCGGCGTCGTGCTTCTCGTCGGTGCGGGCATAAAGCGAGGTGAAATGGTCGACGATCCCGGCCACTTTGACGTCGTCGGCATAGTCGATGCCCGAGCCAAGAACATCGAAATCCAGAATCTCGCGATCGCAGAACACCTGGCTTTCGCCGGTGTCGGCCAGGATGATGAATTCATGGCTCAGATTGCCACCGATCGGACCGGTATCGGCCTCCATCGGGATCGCCTTGAGCCCCATCCGCGCGTAGGTTTTCAGATAGGCGACAAACATCTTGTTGTAGGCCACGCGGCCCGCCGCCATGTCGATGTCGAAGGAATAGGCGTCCTTCATGTAGAATTCGCGCCCGCGCATCACGCCGAAGCGCGGCCGCACCTCGTCGCGAAACTTCCACTGGATGTGGTAAAGGTTCTTCGGCAGGTCTTTGTAGCTCTTTACGGATTGCGCGAATATATCCGTTATAAGCTCTTCATTTGTCGGGCCGAAAAGCATCTCGCGCTCATGCCGGTCGGTGATGCGCAGCATCTCCTTCCCGTAATCGTCGTAGCGGCCGGATTTGCGCCACAGATCGGCCGACTGGATGGTCGGCATCAGGATTTCCTGTGCGCCGGCCGCATCCTGTTCCTCGCGCACGATCTGTTCGATCTTCTTCAGCACCCTGAAGCCCAGCGGCAGCCAGGAATAGATGCCGGCGCTGGCTTGCCGGACCATGCCGGCGCGCAGCATCAGGCGATGCGAGGCGATCTGCGCCTCGGCCGGCGTTTCCTTGAGGGTCGGCATGAAAAACTGGGACAGGCGCATGGGCAGGACCTTCGGCGTGGGTAGCAGGGGTTTATCGCCCGGAAATCGGGCCACTTCAAGGCAGGGCGAATGTAGGGAAAGCCCGCCGCCTTGTCCATCGAAGCCGTGCGCGGATTCTCACGCGTTCCAGAATTCGGTGGGCACGCGCATCCACGGCGGATCGAGTTTGGCAATCCTCGCGTGGACCGGGCAGTCCGGCGCATGCGAACCCGGCAGATAGCCGATGCTCATCAGGAATTCGCCAGTGATTTCACCGCCGGTAAAGCGGAAACTCTCGCGAAACAGCTTTACCCAATCGGGCTTGCGCAACGGATGGTGCGCCGCCAGCCATGCGGCGAACCCACCATGCGTTTTACGCATTTTGAAAATGCGCCGTGCATTTTCGATCGCGGCATCGATCTTCAGGCGATTGCGTATGATGTTCGCATCGCCCAGCAGCCGGATCCGGTCGTCATCGGTGAACCCGGCCACGCTGTCGACATCGAAACCGGCATAGGCGGCGCGGAAGCCTTCGCGTTTTTTCAGGATCGTCAGCCAGGACAGTCCCGCCTGATTGATTTCCAGAACCAGCCGTTCGAACAGCAACGATTCAGCGGCGATGGGAAAACCGTATTCGGTATCGTGGTATGGACCGTGCCAGGGATTCCCCGGTGCGGCAGCGCAGTAACCGCTCATCGATTGATCACCTCGCGCTCATGCCTATTATTTGAGCAGGTTGCCGACATCCATTCGGCTAACCCGCCCTGAAGATCAGCGCCAGCCAACCCTGGTCGGCGGCGTACCAGAGCAACAGAAACAGCACCGTGGCGATACCGGTCGTCGCGGCGAATTTCAAGCCGATGCGCGGATTCTCCGGCGCGCTGGTGGCGTGGCCGGCTTCCGGATTTTCCGGTGCCTGATTGCCCCAGGGCAACACGGTGAACAACACCACCGTCCAGATCACGATAAATGCAACGATTCCACCAACCACGGTCATGGGATCACGCCTGTTCCAGTTCTACGAGGGTACCGAGGAAATCCTTGGGATGAAGGAAAAGGACCGGCTTGCCATGGGCGCCGATCCGCGGTGTCCCGTCGCCGAGCACGCGCGCGCCGCCAGCTTTCAGCCGGTCGCGCGCGGCGACGATATCGTCCACCTCGTAACAGACATGATGGATGCCGCCGGCCGGATTGCGTTCGAGGAAATTGGCGATCGGCGATTCCGCGCCCAGCGGGTGCAGCAACTCAATTTTCGTATTCGGCAAGTCGACGAACACGACAGTCACGCCGTGTTCAGGCTGGTCGAGCGGCTGCGACACCCCCGCGCCCAGCGTGTCGCGATACGTCGCCGTCGCCGCATCCAGATCCGGCACGGCAATAGCGATATGGTTCAGGCGTCCGATCATCGCTTTCCTCCGTCTTCGTTGCGCAATCCGCCCAATCGTCCGATCGTTCACATCCGAACCAGATGCACTTCTATCTGCGGGCGCTTGCCGCACAGCGCCCGGATCGACCGGCGGACGGCCAGGCGCGCGGCCTCCCGCACCGCTTCATCGTCGCGGCGGCGCGCCTTCGGCATATCCTCGATCGCCGCGACCACGGAATCCTCGACTTCATGGGCGATTTCCGGTTCGACATCGTTGTCGTAAACACCATTGACCGCGACCATCGGCTGTCCCCGCA
>JAHELM010000499.1 GCA_024644185.1 Rhodospirillales bacterium
GCGGTCCGCCCTGGGGCCGGCGGATTTTGCATCGAAGGCCACCGGTATGCGGCCCCAGACGACACTTCCCTTGCCCGCGAAGGGGCCGGCCGGGCCGGCAGCCGCGAATTGGGCATCGATCCGCTCCAGGCGCCGGGGTTCCGCGTCCGGCGCCCGCCAGATCAGCGTCCCGTTGACCACCCGCACGGTCTCGACGGCAATCGGCAGCGACGGTTTGGCGGTCCCGTCGGCGGGCGCCGCCGGGGTCTCGAAATTCCAGCTCTCCCGCCCGGCGGCGGTGCGTTCCAGGGTCACCACCGGGTCGACCAGGGACAGGCTGGTGATCGCCACCCGGCCGCGCAGCAGGGCACCGATACCGATCGCCAGGCGCAATTCGGCCACCCGCAGCATCTCCGGCTCGGCACTCCCCTCGACGCTGGCGACCCGGATCGCGCGGGCGCTGAGATAGGGTGTAGGCAGGATCGCCAGATTCAAATCGCCGTCGATGGCCACGCGGCGCCCCGTGGCCGCGCCGATCGCATTCGCGATGTCGCCGCGCCAGGCATTCCAGTCGATGAAGGATGGCGCCGCCAACGTCGCGGCAACGGCCAGAACAATCGCAACGGCGAAGGCGATGAGGGCTCTTTTCACGACGACGAAACCTGCCTTCTGAATGCGCTTCGGCCAGATATCGAAGGGCCTTTGCGGAAAAGGGGATTTCTCTTAAGCTAAGGCATCGGCGGGCGCTATTCAAACCCCGCCGGGTGGGAATGGCGGGAGAGACCCAGGATGGCCGAAATCGTCAGCCTGAACAAATACCGGAAAGCACGCCAGCGGTCCGAGGCGGAAAACCGGGCTGCGGAAAACCGGATTCGCCATGGCCGCGGCAAGGCCGAACGACAGCGCGACGCGGAAGGCGTCGCGCGTATCGACAAGGCATTGGACGGCAAACGGATCGAGACCATCGAAGACAGCGATACGCCGGAACCGGCCTGACGCCGGGAACCGTCGAAAACAATAAAGCGGGGGGAAGCACGGCGAATGATACGGGAATCGAGTTCGGCAATACCGGCGAGCCCACGCATCCGGCGCGTGGATGTCGATCGGCCCTGGGCCTGGATGGCGGCTGGCTGGCGCGACTTTCTGGCGGCGCCGGGCGTCAGTCTCGCCTATGGCGCCGCATTCTCCATCGCCGGATTTCTGCTGACCTGGGGGCTGCACGCGGCGGACAAACTGCCGTTGATCCTGCCCCTGGCCGCCGGGTTCATGCTGATCGGGCCGCTGGCCGCGGTCGGGCTTTACGATGTCAGCCGGCGGCTGGAGCGCGGCGAGACCGTGACGCTGGCCAGCGCCTTGCGGGTGCTGCCCGCGCATATCGGCCGCGTCTCCGCCATGGCGCTGCTGTTGATGCTGGTCCTGCTGGCCTGGGTCCGCATCGCCCTGCTCATCTTTGCGATCTTCTTCGGCGATTCCTCGGTGCGGCTGGAAAATTTCGTCGAAACCGTGTTCTTCGCGCCGGCGAGCCTGCCCTTCGTGGTCACCGGCACGGCAATCGGCGCGGTCCTGGCAACCATCGTCTTCACCATCAGCGTGGTTGCCCTGCCGATGCTGCTGGACCGCGATGTCGGGGTGCCGGCGGCAATAGCCAGTTCGTTTGCCGCGGTGGACCGCAACCGGCCGGCGATGGCCCTGTGGGCGGCCCTGATCGTGATCTTCACCGCCGCCGGCCTGGCCACGCTCTATGTCGGCCTGGCGGTCTGCCTGCCGCTGATCGGCTATGCCTCGTGGCATGCCTATCGCGACGTGATCGACGGCGACGACTGAGTCGCGTCGCGCATCGGCCGCGCCGCCTTGTAGAGTTCGACAACGGCGACCAGCGAAAGGGCCAGTCCGGCGACCGCAACCCAGGTGGCGAAATCCACCGGATACAGATCCAGAACCTGGCTGACCCCCGGCGTATGCATCGCAGCCATGTGCAGGCCCTGCGCGCCGATCGCCGAGAGCACCAGGAAGGGGTTCGCGGCAAACTTCACGCGAAAGACCGAACGCCGTTCCGAACGGGCATTGAAGACATGCGCGTTCTCGAACAACACCATCAGCAGCAAAACCACGTTGCGCGCCTCCTCGTCGCTCATGCCCTGGGCCAGCAGATACCAGAACAGGGCAAAGGCCACGACGCCGATCCAGCAGCCCGACAGCGCCACCTGTTCGATCATGCGGCGGTCGAACAGCGGTTGGTTCGGCGGGCGCGGGCGCCGGTCCAGCACTCCCGGCTCGCCCCGCTCGAAGGCCAGCGCCACGTCCTGGATGCCGTTGGTCACGAGATTCAACCACAGCAGTTGCACCGCGTGCAGCGGCAGCGGCAGGCTGAAGGCCAGCGCCAGACCGAAGATCGCCAGTTCGCCGAAGCCGGTGGAGACCAGCAGGTAGATCAGCTTGCGGACATTGTCGTAGGCGACACGCCCCTCTTCGATACCGCCGACGATCGAGGCGAAATTGTCGTCGGTGAGGATCAGGTCGGCCGCGCTCCTCGCGACATCGGTGCCATCCCGCCCCATGGCGACGCCGATATCGGCCGCGCCCAGCGCCGGTGCGTCGTTGACCCCGTCGCCGGTAACGGCAACGAAATGGCCGGCAC
>JAHELM010000054.1 GCA_024644185.1 Rhodospirillales bacterium
GACCGCGCGACGCACCAGCGGTTCGGCCTTTTCGAAATTCTTCTGGTCGCAATACAGCCCGGCAAGATCGATCAGCTCGGTGACCAGATGCGGGTGGTCGGGGCCGAGCATCCGCTCGCCGATTTCCAGCATCCGCTTGAGCAGGGGCTCCGCCTCGCCGAAGCGCTTCTTGACGGCGAACTGCGCCGCCAGATTCTTCAGGCCCACGGTCGTTTCGTGGTGGTTCTGGCCGAACGCGGTTTCCAGCAACTGCAACGCCCGCCAGCCGAACATCTCGGCCTTGGTGTCACGGCCTTGCTGGTGATACAGCGTCGCCAGGCCGATCAGGGTCGAGCCGACATCCGGATGATCGGGACCCAGTTTCCGCTCTTCGATGTCGAGTGCCCGCTTGTACAGCTTTTCGGCCTCGTCGAAGCGGCCCTGCATGGTGCTGATAAAGGCGAGTTGCCCGAGTGTCTCGGCGATTGCGATATCGCCGTTTCCAGGGAAATGCTCCTCGATCTGCAGGACCCGGCGATACAGCTTCTCCGCCTCGTCCAGGCGATCCTGCGCCTCGGCCAGCGCACCGAGCGTCTTGTATTCCTCGATCAGGGCGGCGTGGCCCTTGCCCTCGACCTTCTCGATGATGGCCACGCGCTTCTGCACCAGCGTGGCGGCGCGGCGATACATGGCCGCGGCCTCGCCGTCGCGGTGCTGCGTCTTATAAAGTTCGGCAAGGTTTTCCAGGGTTACCGCCGCGTTCGGATCGCCCTCATCGGCGTTCTTCTCATCGATGGCGATGGCGCGACGGTATAGCGGTTCAGCCTCGGTAAGCCGGCCGAGCGCATGATAGACCAGGGCGAGATCGTTATAGGCGCAGCCGAGCCGGGGATCGTCGGGGCCGAATTTCTTCGCCTCGGCCAGGGCCACCGCAAAGTGTCGCTCCGCCTTCTCGTAGCGGCCCTTGCGGAGCTCGTCGGCGCCAGACATGACAGATTTTTCCCAGCTCATACTCACACGGCGCCCCCGCGCGGCGTTCCGTTGTTTGCCCACCCGGACAGAATAGCCGGGGGCCGCGACGACCCCGACCGCGGAACCTTATCCCATTATTCCTTAACGATGCGCTTACACGAACCCTGACGATGCGCCCGCGCGAAAGCCTTCCGGAGAGCCTAACGGATGGCGGGCCGCATTATTCCATGACGCGGTTGCGCACGATGCCGCTTGGCTGCAGGGCCGGCGGGGTGGTATAGCCACGCCGCATCACCATATCCGTGCCCATGACAGACCGTACCCTTATCCGCAATTTCGCGATCATCGCCCATATCGATCACGGCAAGTCCACCCTGGCGGACCGCCTGATCGAGATGTGCGGCGGGCTGAACGCGCGCGAAATGAAGAGTCAGGTGCTCGATTCGATGGATATCGAGCGCGAGCGTGGCATCACCATCAAGGCCCAGGCGGTCCGGCTGCTGTACAAGGCGAAGGACGGCAAGACCTATACGCTGAACCTGATGGACACGCCCGGCCATGTGGACTTCTCCTACGAGGTCAGCCGGTCGCTGGCGGCCTGCGAGGGCTCGCTGCTGGTGGTCGACGCCAGCCAGGGGGTCGAGGCGCAGACGCTGGCCAATGTCTATCTGGCACTTGGGGACAATCACGAGATCGTGCCGGTCCTCAACAAGATCGACCTGCCGGCGGCCGAGCCGGCACGGGTGAAACAGCAGATCGAGGACGTCATCGGGCTCGACACGTCCGAGGCGCTGGAGATTTCGGCCAAGACCGGGATCGGCGTGTTCACGCCCAAGGGCCTGATCGTCGACGAGCTGGGCCCCGGCGAGATCGGATTCGTGACGGCGGCGATCAAATCCGTGGCCGATTGCAAGGTGGGCGACACGCTGACCGACGAACGCAACCCGGCGACCGAGGCGTTGCCCGGCTTCAAGCCGTCGGTGCCGGTGGTGTTCTGCGGCCTGTTTCCCGTCGAATCCAGCGACTACGAGGCGCTGCGCGACAGCCTGTCCAAGCTGGCGCTGAACGATTCCAGCCTGCATTACGAGCCGGAAAGCTCGGCCGCGCTCGGCTTCGGCTACCGTTGCGGCTGCCTCGGTCTGCTGCACCTGGAAATCGTGCAGGAACGGCTCGAGCGCGAATTCAACCTGGATCTGATCACCACCGCGCCCTCGGTCGTCTACAAACTGCACATGACGAACGGCATTGTGCGCGATATGCACAATCCGGCCGACTATCCCGACCCGATGAAGATCGACTTCGTCGAAGAGCCGTGGATCAAGGCGACGATCATGGTGCCCGACAATTATCTGGGCTCCATCCTGACGCTGTGCACCGACCGGCGCGGCGAGCAGGTGGATCTGACCTATGTGGGCGGCCGCGCCATGGTGGTCTACAAGCTGCCGTTGAACGAGGTGGTCTTCGATTTCTATGACCGGCTGAAGTCGGTCAGCCAGGGTTACGCCAGCTTCGACTACGAAATGATCGGCTATCGCGAGGGCGACCTGGTCAAATTGTCGATTCTGGTCAATGCCGAGCCGGTGGATGCGCTGTCGATCATCGTGCATCGCGACCGGGCGGAGTTTCGCGGCCGGGCGTTATGCGAGCGGCTGAAGGACCTGATCCCGCGGCAATTGTTCAAGATCGCCATTCAGGCGGCGATCGGCGGCCGCGTCATCGCCCGCGAGACCGTCAGCGCGATGCGCAAGGACGTGACCGCCAAATGCTATGGCGGCGACATCTCGCGCAAGCGCAAGCTGCTGGACAAGCAGAAGGAAGGCAAGAAGCGGATGCGCCAGTTCGGCAAGGTGGAAATCCCGCAAAGCGCCTTCATCCAGGCCCTCAAGATGGATCACGACTGACCGTCAGCCGAAAGACCGGCGGCGGCGGCGGCGGCCGGCGACCATGAAGACGACCGCCAGCGCCAGCAAAACCAGCGCCGCCCCGCCCATGCCCTGCCATATCGGGCGCTGCAACAGCGGCACGATCTGGTTGTCCCAGAAATCCGGGCTGGAATAACGCTGTACCATCGCCTGCATCAGATTCAGACTGCCGGCATCGAGGTTGTACCAGGCCTCGCCCCAGGGAATTTCCATGCTGCGTCCCTCGAACAAGCGCAGCCCGAGGGTCGCCATTATCCCCACGCTGAACAGCGCAAATAACCATCCGGTGATCCGGAGAACGAGAGATACCATGGCACCCCACCTTTGTTCTTTTGAACGTTATGTCGCCGGCGAAGTTAACACGGCCCGGGCCGTCGGTGCCACCCGATCGCGAAAATCGTTACGGGGCGGGTTGCCAGCCGCCCCGGTCTCGGCTAGTTTCCCGCGCCGACGGAGGGGTGGCCGAGTGGTTTAAGGCGCACGCCTGGAAAGTGTGTGGGGGTGAAAGCCCCTCGTGGGTTCGAATCCCACTCCCTCCGCCATCATCCTGTCGCGAACCCGGGACAAGGCTCCTGTCGGGGGCTTTTTTCTTTTTGTTTCAAAGGCGGTTAGCCGGGGCGAATGCGGTCAGCCTTAACCAGGCGCGGTCGGGCGGCCTTCCCCGATTGTTTTGCGATGAAAAATCCTGGGGCACGCCGTTCACTCCAGCGGCGTTTCGGGGGCGGCGATGTGGACCGCCAGCAGGCAGCCGTTCGGCGTGTGGGAATTGTGTTCCGTCCCGTCCCGGTAGAACGCCAGATCGCCCGCCCGCAGGATCGTGCCGTCGCTTTCGTGCAGTTCTCCCTCAAGGATCAGGAACTGCTCGTGACCGTTGTGGCGGTGGCTGCGTGTCGTCATTCCGGGGGGCATCCGGTAGACGTGGAACCCTTCCCCCAGGGCGCGACTGTCATCCAGTTGCAGCACCGCATCGCCCAGGGCCACCCCGTCCGGATAGACGAAAGGGGCGAACCCGGACTTGTGGATATTGGCGATCCGGCGGTCTTTCGGGTCGATCAGGTGCATTGCGGCTCCGTCATTTTCGCTGGGGTTGAACTTTTTTGACCCAAGTCAAAGCGGTTGCCCGAGTTTGCTGCTTCACTTGGCACAACGTCAACCTGTCAGAGGATGGAAGCCATGACGAAAAAAATTCTCTGCCCGATCGATGGCAGCGACCACGGGGCGGTGGGTCTTGCCCATGCCGTCGAACTGGCCAAGCTGACCGGCGCGCATCTGACGATCTGCGCGGTCAATCTTACCGTCGGCGGGGCGCGTGGCCCGACGATCAACCACTGGAAGGACGAAGAGGCCGAGGCGCTGGTAACGAAGGCCGAAGCGGCCGCCAATGCGGCGGGCGCGACCGATGTGGGAACGGCGGTGCTGTTCTCGCGCATGGCGGCCCCGGCGATCATCGCCTATGCCGAGGAACTTGGCGCCGACCGGATTGTGATGGGAACCGGCGACAAGCGCGGCGTCAAGCGTCTGGTGCTTGGGTCGGTCGCGGCGGAAGTGGCCGGTCAGGCGGGCTGTTCGGTCACGGTTGCCCGCTAAGACCTGAACGGCGTGGTTTCCACGCAAGCGTGGCATTTCAACCCCGAGGGATTCTACCCCTCGGGGCAAACGCTGTTTACCAGCAGGAAGAAAATTTGACACAGGCGCAACTCTCCTTCTAGGTTTCACGACGAAACAAGGTGCGTAAAGCACCCCGCGAGACGTCAACCGTCGGAGGATTAGATGAGCAGGAGAGTAGCCATTATCGGAGCGGGCCCGTCCGGCCTTGCGCAGTTGCGCGCGTTCCAGTCGGCAAAGGCCAAGGGGGCCAGGATTCCCGAGGTGGTCTGCTTTGAAAAGCAGGGGGATTGGGGCGGGCTGTGGAACTATACATGGCGCACCGGCCTCGATGAATACGGTGAGCCGGTCCATTGCAGCATGTACCGCTATCTGTGGACAAATGGCCCGAAGGAAGGCCTTGAATTCGCGGATTATTCCTTTGAAGAGCATTTCGGCAAGCAGATCGCCAGCTATCCGCCGCGCGCCGTTATGTATGACTATATCGAAGGTCGGGTGAAAAAGGCCGGGGTGCGCGACTGGATTCGCTTCCGCCATCCGGTGCGCTTCGTGAAATACAACGCGGACAAGGGCAACTTCACCGTCACTGCCCATGATCTGGTGAACGACACGATGTATTCCGAGGACTTCGACCACGTCATCTGTGCGTCGGGCCATTTCAGTACGCCGAACGTGCCGGAATATCCGGGCTTCGGCATCTTCGGCGGCCGCGTGCTGCATGCCCATGACTTCCGCGACGCGATGGAGTTCAAGGGCAAGGACCTGCTTCTGCTCGGCTCCAGCTACTCGGCCGAGGATATCGGGTCGCAGTGCTGGAAATACGGCGCCAGGTCGATCACCGTGGCCTATCGCAATGCGCCGATGGGCTATGGCTGGCCCGACAACTGGAAGGAAGTTCCGGCGCTGGTTCGGGTGAATGAGGACACCGCCTTTTTCGCCGACGGCACCTCGAAGAAGGTCGATGCAATCATCCTGTGCTCCGGCTACAAGCACCACTTCCCCTTCCTGCCCGACGATCTGCGGCTCAAGACCACGAACCGGCTGGCGACCAACGACCTCTACAAGGGCGTGGTCTATGTCCACAATCCCAAGCTGTTCTATCTGGGGATGCAGGACCAGTGGTTCACCTTCAACATGTTCGACGCACAGGCCTGGTGGGTGCGCGACGCGATCATGGGGCGGATCTCCGTTCCGGCCGACAAGGCGGTGCTGCTGAAGGATGTCGCGGACCGGGTGGCAGGCGAGGATGCCGGCCAGGATGCCCATGACGCCATTCACTATCAGGGCGACTATGTGAAGGAACTGATCGCGGAAACCGACTATCCGTCCTTCGATGTGGACGGCGCCTGTCAGGCATTTTTCGATTGGAAGGACCACAAGAAGGCCGGGATCATGGAGTTCCGCAATCACGCCTATAAGTCCGTCATCACCGGGACGATGGCCCCCGTCCACCACACGCCGTGGAAGGATGCGCTGGAAGATACGATCGAAAGCTACCTGAAGAACTGACGCAGCCGCGGCAGCGTACAGGAAGGCCCCGGTTCGCCGGGGCCTTTTTCGTTGCGCATGGACCAGGGGCGGACTGCCCGGGCTTTGGGCAGTTGTGCCGGCAGAGGGCGCCTCGCCCCAATTCTTGGGAAACATTGTTTCACATGGATAAAATTTTTCTCGCCATATGACTCCGGCCGTGCTTTTCTTGCGACATAAGGTCGCAGTCACGCGGCCTGAACCGGACAAGGGACGGCTTTGGATGAAGGAAAAACTCCGCGGGTCGGGTCTGCCGACATCGCGCCATGTCCAGAGATACGAAGAAAATGGGGACGGACACGCTGCGAGCACGCATGGCGTCATGCCTGACAGACCTCTCTGCCGCAGCCAACAGGAGATAGGGAATGGGTACTGAAACTGGATCGGGCCAGATGGTCCGTGCGCTCAGCTGGAAGGGGGCCTTCTGGGTCGCCGCTGGCGTGCCGCCGCTTGTGTTGTTTTCGATCGGCGGGATCTCGGGGACCGTGGGGCAATATGCCTTTGTGGTCTGGATGCTTTCGATGATCATGGGGTTTTTGCAAAGCTTCACCTATGCCGAAATGGCGGGGATGTTCGGCACCAAGTCGGGCGGAACCAGCGTCTATGGCGCGACGGCCTGGCTGCGCTATAGCAAGCTGATCGCGCCCCTTTCGGTGTGGTGCAACTGGTTCGCCTGGTCGCCGGTGCTGTCGCTCGGCTGCGCAATCGCGGCGGGCTACATGCTGAACGCGCTGTTTCCCATTCCGTTGGCTGACAGCCAGCCGGTGCAGGACTGGGTGGCCGCGAACATCGCCAACTTCACCGCTGAAAGCGAAGCCGTCGTGGCCTATATGGCCGCAAACGCGGGCGTGACGGCGCAGGATGCGATCAACGCGGTGGCCGGCGCGGCCGGGGTCGAGGCGATGACGCCCTGGTTCCGCGTCTATGAAGCCTTCACGATCACGATTCCCGGCCTTGGCATGCTGCATTTCAACTCGACCTTCCTGATCGGCGTCGTGCTGATGCTGATCATCCTGGCGATCCAGGAACGCGGCATCGCCTCGACGGCGTCGGCGCAAAAGTGGCTGGCCATCATCGTGCTGGTGCCCCTGTTGCTGGTGGGTCTGGTCCCCATCGTGACCGGGTCGATCGACTGGATGAACGTCACCAACCTGATGCCCCCGAATGCCGGCGACGCCGGCGACTGGAACATCGGCGGCTGGACGCTGTTTCTGGGCGGCATGTATATCGCGGCATGGTCGACCTACGGCTTTGAAACCGCCGTCTGCTATACCCGCGAATTGAAGGATCCCACGCGCGATACGTTCCGGGCGATCTTCTACTCGGGCCTGCTGTGCGTGGTGTTCTTCTTCCTCATCCCCTTCTCGTTCCAGGGCTATCTGGGCCAGGATGGCATGACCCAGCCCGGAATCGTCGACGGCACCGGGGTGGGCGAGGCGCTGGGCAACATGATCGGCGGTGGGCCGGTGATCACCCAGATCTTCGTGATCCTGATGATCATCGCCCTGTTCCTTGCGATCATGACCGCGATGGCCGGATCGTCGCGGACGCTTTACCAGGGTTCCCGCGATGGCTGGCTGCCGAAGTATCTTGGCACGGTGAATGAACATGGCGCGCCGCGCAAGGCGATGTGGACGGATGTGGCCTTCAACATCTTCCTGCTGGCGCTGGCTTCCGACGCGGGGGGGTATTTCTACGTCCTTGCCATTTCCAACGTCGGCTACATCGTGTTCAACTTCCTGAACCTGAATGCCGGCTGGATCCACCGGATCGACAGCGCGCATATGGAGCGTGCGTGGAAGGCGCCGAACTGGCTGATCGGGGTGAACACCCTTCTGGCTTTCGTCAACGCCCTGTTCCTTGGCGCCGGCGCCAAGGTCTGGGGCTATGAGAACGCGCTGTGGTCGGGGCTGATCTTCGCGGCCGTCATCTTCCCGGTGTTCTGGTATCGGCACTATGTGACCGACAAAGGAAAGTTCCCGAAGGAAGCCTATGAGGACCTTGGCCTGCCCTATGGCGAGCTGGGCGAGCGGAAGGCAGGCATCCTGCCCTATGTCGCGCTGGTCGTCGGGGCTGCCGTCGTTCTTTGGGCGAACTGGTTCTTCGTCCTGCCGGGCTAAGCCCTCTTGAATTGACACGGAAAGGCCGCCCCACGGGGCAGCCTTTCCTTCGTGCGAATGTTTTCCGGCAAGAAAATTTGTTGCCCTTGATTATTGTTTTCTGGCGGGATTCGCCTGAGACTGGCGGAAAATAAGCAACCTTCAGGGAGACTACAGATGACCAATTCCTGGCGCTTCTCGACATTGATCGACCGCCACCGTGCCCTTGGGTCCAATCTGGAAGACTGGAGCGGGATGGGAACCGCGTGGTCCTATTCCAAGGGCGATCCGGACGCCGAATACATGGCAATCCGCACCAAGGCGGGGCTGATGGATGTGTCGGGCCTGAAAAAGGTGCATATCACCGGCCCGGCCGCCAGCCACGCGATCGAACGCGCCACCACCCGGAACATGGAAAAGCTGATGCCGGGCCGGTCAGTCTATGCGACCATGCTGAACGATCAGGGCAAGTTCGTCGACGACTGCGTGATCTACCGCCTTGCGCCGAACAGCTTCATGGTCGTCCACGGCTCAGGCGGCGCTCATGAACAACTGACCATGGCCGCGACCGGGCGCGATGTGTCGGTGCGGTTCGACGACAACACCCACGATCTGTCGCTGCAGGGCCCCCTGGCGGTGGAGTATCTGGAAAAACACGTTCCGGGCATCCGCCAGTTGCCCTACTTCGCCCATATGCAGACCAGCCTGTTCGGCAAGCCCGCGATGATCTCGCGCACCGGTTATACGGGTGAGCGCGGGTATGAACTGTTCGTGCGCGGTCAGGATGCGCCGATGATCTGGGACCGTATCCTTGCGGAAGGCGCGTCGAAGGGGATCATCCCCTGCCGCTTTACCACGCTGGATATGCTGCGGACGGAAAGCTACCTCTTGTTCTTCCCCTTCGACAATTCGGAAATGTATCCGTTTGAAAACGAAGGTCCGGGCGATACCCTGTGGGAGCTTGGCCTCGATTTCACCGTGTCGCCGGGCAAGACCGGCTTTCGTGGCGCCGAGGAACATTACCGGCTGAAGGGCCGTGAGCGGTTCAAGATCTGGGGCCTCAAGCTGAAAGGCAAGAACGTGCCCGGCAACGGCGCGCCGGTGTTCCGCGACGGGGCGAAGGTCGGGATCGTGACGCAGGCGATGTATTCGCCGCTGAACGACTGGACCATCGCCATCGCCCGCCTGCCGGTCGATTGCGCCAACAACGGCACCAAGCTGGAGGTGCGCTGCGGCACCCACGGGCCGATTGCGGCGACCACCCATTCGATGCCGTTCTACGACGTCAAGAAAGAGCGTCGCACCGCCAAGGACTGATACAAGCGCAGGGCCCGCCCGCAGGTGGCGGGCCCGTATTTTCCCAAGGATCGGACCCGTGACCAGCAGTCTTACTCCCGTAGCCCCGACAATTCGCAGTCGCCCGGTCTATGCGCGGCTTGAACCCCGCAAGGGCTCGCTTCACCTGATCGTCGCCGATGGTGAAGGTGGCGATGCGG
>JAHELM010000500.1 GCA_024644185.1 Rhodospirillales bacterium
GGCTCCAGCAGCGCGCGCGCGAACCCGCCATATCAGCCTCCCTCTGCCCCGAACCTGCCATCCGCCAGCAATTCCAGCTTGGCGGCGATCAGCGGCGGCGGCGTGTTCGGCGCCATCCGCGTCCACACGCCGCTGTCGACATTGCCGAGCACCAGCATGCCGGTGTGGCTTTCCGGCGGGCCCATCTGGCCGAGCTTCGCCAGCAGGGCATTCACCGATTCCGGCGCGCCGGTCAGGAACAACCTGCCGGGACCGGCCTGAAAGCGCGCGGCATAGGCTGCCAGAACCGGAACGGTGTCGGTTTCCGGCATGGTGGTCAGCGACACCAGCGCGATGTCGCGGCCCAGCCGTCCGCCCAGGATATCCCCGACCTCGGCCAGGGTGGCGTTGACCAGCGGGCAGGCTTCGGTGCAGTTCGCGAAGAACAGGCTGATCGCCACCGTCTTGCCGTGCAGCACGTCGCTGTAGAATTTCAGCTTTTGGCCGTTCTGGTCGACGACTTCGGTGTCGGTGAAGTATTCGCGTGCCCGCGCCGTGTCGTTTACGGCCTTGTCGGCCGGTGCTTCCTGGCCAGGCGCGGTGGCGCCCTGCGCCGTACCCGTCACAACCAGCAGCAAGGCGGCCAGTTTCATCAACGTCTTCATGATCCTTCTCCCTTTCTGAGTTCGATGAGTTCGCCGACCCTGGCCAGAAGATCGGCCGTCGGCGGGAAGCCGTAGAAGCCGCGCCAGCTGCCGCGTGACGGGTCGCCTACCAGAATCACCGACGGATGTTCGACGAAGGCGGGCGTATAGACGCCGAAGCCGGTCAGCACATCGACCACCGCCGGCCGGTCGCCGGTCAGCCACAACCAGTCCGGCGCCGCCCCGAACCGTGCCGCATATTCGGCCAGGCGCGCGGGCGTATCGGTCACCGGATCGACCGAGATCGTCACCAGCCGGACCGGCCCGCCCGGACCGGCAAGCGGCCCCAGCCGCGCCTGCAGATCGGCCATCAGGGCCGAGGTTATGGGGCAGGTGGTGGTACAGCTCGTATAGATGAAGCCGATCACCGCGATACCGTCGCCCAGCACCTCGCCGGGGAAATGCATGGCGCGGCCGCTGCGTTCGGTCAGCATGGCGTGGCGCAGTTCCACATCCGCGTCCATCGGATCGGCCGCCGCCCCGGCCGCCGCGTGATCATGGCTGGCGGAATGGCCGAAGGCGGCGCGCAGCGGCGCCAGCGCGGCCAGCGCCAGGGCCAGCAGCGCCACGGCCAGAACTGCCTTGCGATAGCGTCTCATGGCGACACCCTGGCATCGGTGGCGCGCAGCGACAGGAACGGCAGGTCGCGAAACCCGGCGCCGAGTTCGGCGCTGGCGACGAACACGTAATACAGGCCCGGCTGCGGCGGGGTGAACGATACCTCCCAGACCCCGTCCTCGCCCCTGGTCGGGGCGACCCGCCGCTGCCAGGTTCCCGGCACCAGGAAGGTCAGCACCCGCAGATCGTCGATATCCGATCGCGCCGCCCCGCTGTCGCCATCGCGCAGGCGAAACCGTATCGTCGCCTTTTCTCCGGTCGTCAGGCCGGTCTCGTTCACCAGAAAGTCCAGCCCGACCGGCACGTTCTCGCCGACCGCGCCGCCGGGGGCGGCCAGCGCCGTCGCCGTGAAGCAATGCCACAACCGCGGCGAATCCAGCAGGACCGCGACGTCGTAATCGCCGGCTTCGGGAAGCCGCACCGGCCCGGAAAATTCGCCGGGCGCGTCCTCGCGCAGCGCCCGGCTTATCGCCATGACGCCGCGCGGCAAGGCTCGTTCGTTGGCGAAGCTGCCCGACGGGGCGGCCATGCCTTCGGTATAGTAATAGATGCTGCGGTCCAGCGGATTGGCGATCAGCACGCCGTCGCCATCCGGGGTCGGCACCACCGGCGCCGCGGTTTCCGGCAACCCGGCGTCGCCCGGCCTGGTCTGCCCGGCCGGAATGTTCTGCACGCTGACCGTTTCACCCTTGGCCAGCGGCGCCAGCGCGACGATGCCGATATGGTCGCTGCCGGCGGCGCGGATATAGGCGAATTCGTCGGTGAAGGCGGTGCGGTAGGGTTCGGCCTCGGTTGCCACCGACTGTGCCACCCGGTTGACCGAGGCGTCGAGAATCTCGACCCGGTTTTCCGCGCGGTTGGCGGCAAAGGCCCAGCGTCCGCCGGACGCGAAGGCGATATCGGCCAGGCCGGGCGCGGTGGCGATACGGGCGCGCAGGGGCTCCGCCGCCGTCGGGTCGATCACCAGAATCTCGCCGGTTTCGGCATCGGCGGCATAAAAGGCGCCAGCCAGCGTCGACCAGGCCACGGCAACCGGCCGGCCACCGGTCTCCAGCTTTCCGGCACTCTTCAGCCCGGCGATGTCGACCAGCGTGACCGCGCCGGCCCCGGCGCTGGCCACCGCCATATACCGGTCGTCGGCGCCGATCGCCATCCTGTGCGGCCCTGCCCCGGTGGACAGCCGGAACGCCACCGTGCGCGTGGCGGTGTCGATCGCCAGCACGCCGCCCGGATCGCCGGCGCCGTCATCGGGATAATCCACCCACAGATAGCGGCCGTCGGGCTGCAATTCGGCGGCAAC
>JAHELM010000501.1 GCA_024644185.1 Rhodospirillales bacterium
TTTCGGAATCCGTTGCACTGAGAGCCGGTCCCACGCGGCGTGGGCGGCGGCCGGCGCGTATGCCCCGGTCCTTCTTCATGACCCT
Organism: Rhodospirillales bacterium; assembly: GCA_024644185.1. Lineage (GTDB taxonomy): Bacteria > Pseudomonadota > Alphaproteobacteria > UBA8366 > JADFVY01 > JAHELM01. The sequence continues at coordinate 86 of JAHELM010000501.1, forward strand.
GACCAGGAGGACGCCCATGGCGCCGAACCCCTCGAAGAAGGCCGCCAGCAAGATCGACGGACACGCCAACACCGAGCGCCTGCGCGCCTTGCGCCTGGCCGCGGAGGCTACCCGCAAGGAGGCCGGCATATTCGGCGACCGCACGGTGGGCGAGATTCTGCATCCCCCCACCGGAACGGTCTACGTCCATGTCTGGCGCGGCGCCCGTCGGCCGGATCCGCTGGTGGCGCCAAGCCCGCAGTCGGCCGCGGTTCCGGTGAACGACTGGGCCGCGCTGGCGGCCTGGGCGGCGACGGACCGGCTGGACACGTTCCTGCGCCGCACGGTGTCGGTGAATTTGAGCTCGCCCGAGGCCGTGAAAGTGAAGGCGGCGCGCATCAGCGAACTCCGCGCATCGAGCCAGAAAGTCGTCAACCAGGATTGATCGCCACGGCGATCGGAACGAGACGCCCATGACACCCAATGCTTGCCGGCAGGCCGATGAGGCCGGGACCGACCTTGAGCAGGAGAACCCGGACCCCGGTCACGAGGAAAAACATCGCGCCTGCCTGGTCTGCGGGGACGAGTTTCTCAGCACCTGGTCGGGTGAGCGCGTGTGCAAGCGCTGCCGCGGCAGCGCCCGCTGGCGGCAGGGGTAGGCCCGCCGCCCGGGCGTTACAGTTTTCCCGAGGTTTCGATGCGGTCGGCGATCGAGTTCATCAGGTTGCGCGCGATCTCCGTATCCATCGCCGGCTGGTCGCCGACGGTGCGCAGGCGTTCGGCGATCTGTTTGCGCTTCGGATCGTTGGCGGTCACGATGGACAGCACCATGACCAGCGCCTTGGTCACCGATGCCAGGTCCTTCTCGCGCGCGCGGTTTTCCTTTTCCAGCTTGGCCACGCGCTCCTCGAGCGCCTTCATCCCGACGTCACTCATCAAGCCCTCCGAATCCCCGCTAGTGTTCGGCGCGACGATAAGCGAATCGGAGGCGCGCGTCACGCCCTCTTGAGAGGAAAGGCACCGGCAAGGGTAATTTTTCTTGCCGCAACGGCGAGAAACGTCACGGCCCGCAAGGCCGGCGGCAGGGCGCGGCAGCCGGACAATTTGAAAGGCCCGGCCGAAGGGCCTGGCCGAAATATCTGGCCGAAGGGCCCGGGCCGATCCGCGCCGCCCTTCAGCTTCCCGGCGCGCGCGGGGCGTGCCAGTTGCGCCAGACGCTGACCACCCGCAGCAGGAAGGCGGCCACCGCACCGGTCACGAAAACCGGGGCGTCGGGCAGGTGCAGCCGGTCGCCCAGCACCACGATCGCCGCGCCCAGCAGTGCCGCCACGGCATAGATTTCCTCGCGCAACACCCGCGGCACCTCGGCCACCAGAATATCGCGCAGCGCCCCGCCGCCGATTGCGCTCAGAACCCCGATCAGCATCGCCGGCAGCGGGCCGAGCCCGGCCCCCAGCGCCTTGTCGCAGCTCGCCACCGAGAACAGGCCGAGCCCGATCGCATCCAGCACCATGACCGGCTTGCCGATTCGTTCCAGCGCGCCATGGGCGAAAAAGGCGACGATGCCGGATGCCAGCGCCACGGCCAGCAGATTCGTATTCGACAGCGCCAGCGGCGGCACCGCGCCGATCAGCAGGTCGCGCGCCACGCCCCCGGCCAGCGCCGCCGCCCCGGCCAGCACCAGCACGCCGAACATGTCGAGCCGGCGCCGCACCGCCAGCATCGCGCCGCTGAGCCCGAAGACGAATACGCCGGCCAGTTCCATGACCACGATCAGATCGCCGATGTCGAGCATTGTATCGAACTCCCTCTTTGCCACGCCGTCGTTCCGGTGGTTTTATACTCTGGATTGCGCCGCGCTTGACAGGGTGGGGCGCGCCGGGACTATGCTATTCGCATACAAACGATACGGCCGGGGTGAACCGGCCGAACTCGCTCCAGGGAGTGAGCATGGGAGGATATTTCCGGCCGCGCGTGCTGGACGAGGCCCTGACGGCGCTTGGCTTGGCGCCGCGCGTCGTGCTGGCGGGCGGAACCGACTATTATCCGGCGCGGGTCGGGCGGGCGCCGGACGACGATATTCTCGATATCACCGGCATCGACGCCTTGCGCCGAATTGGCCGCGACGGCGATTTCATCCGCATCGGCGCCGGCGCGCGCTGGGCCGATCTGACCGCGGCCGATCTGCCGCGCGCCTGCGACGGGCTGAAGGCGGCTTCCGCACGGATCGGCGGCGTGCAGGTGCAGAACGCCGGCACCGTGGTCGGCAATCTGTGCAATGCCTCGCCGGCGGCCGATGGCATCCCCAATCTGCTGGCGCTCGACGCTCTCGTGGAACTGACCTCGCGCGGCGGCATCCGCCGGGTCGCCGTGCGCGAATTCGTCACCGGCAACCGCGCCACGACCCGCCGCCCGGACGAGCTGGCGACGGCGATCCTGCTGCCGGTGCCGCCGGCGGCCGCGCGCGGCTGCTTCCTGAAGCTCGGCGCGCGCAGCTCGCTGGTGATCTCCATCGCCATGGTCGCCGGCG
>JAHELM010000502.1 GCA_024644185.1 Rhodospirillales bacterium
TGGTCGGCCAGGTTGGCGCGCTGGACGGCTATAATGCCGATCCGGCGATCCACATTCCGCTGCCCGACGATCTGCGCAAGGTGCACGATGTCCTGCAGAAGATCGGCTTGGGCAGCATGACCGCCGATCTGGAGACAAAGCTGAATCGCGCGGCGGAAACGGCCGCGCCGGAGGCCAAGGCCGTCTTCTGGCAGGCGATCACGGAGATGACGCTGGAAGACGTGAGGGCGATCTGGAAAGGGCCGGACGATTCGGCGACCCAGTATTTCCGCGGCAAGATGACGGGCCCGCTGACCGAACGCTTCACCCCGATCATCGCCGATTCGATGAGCCAGGTCGGTGCGATCAAGTCTTATGACCGGGCGATGGCGAAGTACAAGAGCGTACCGTTCGTGCCCGACGTGAAGGGGGATCTGACCCGCTATACGGTCGGCAAGGGGCTGGGCGGGCTGTTCCACTACGTCGCCCGCGAAGAGGCGGCCATCCGCAAGGACCCGGCGAAACGAACCACGGAATTGCTGCGCCGGGTCTTCGGGGCGCTGAGCTGACCCGGGCTTCCCGCACCGGGTCCCGGAGCCGGAACGGAACGATACAGGAGGACGCAATGTCCCAGACCGAGATGGGCGACGCCGTCGCCACCGCCACCAAGGTGGTCGAGATTTTTGTCGACGATTCCCTGAAGGCGCTGCCCCTGCCCGAGACGTTCTGGAACGACGCGTATGTTCTGGGCTTTCTGATGTGCGCGGCGATCCAGATGACCCAGGGCCGCTACGGTGACGCGCTACAGCCGATCGACGCGGCTGAAGCGGCGTTCCGGGCGATTGCCGAGTCCGCGGGTCGGGATGTCCAGGCCCTGAAGGATCGTGTCGGGGTATTCCAGAACGAGGGCGACCGCGACTATCTCCAGGCCATGCTGGCCGCCGACAAGCTGGTCCGCTACGTCACCGGTTCGGCCATGATGGAAGCCGATCCGGTGATCGTGGCGGCGCGCGAAAGAACGGCCGAACTGATCGCCTCCGGTATCTTCGGCGATGGTACCGTATCCGAGGAAGCCGCGGTCCGGGCGACCCTGCTGACCACGCTGTTCACCGATGTGGTGCATTCCCGGTTCGGTTTGGCGCCGGACACGAACGCCTGATAGAACCCGCCCATGAATGCCCCCCCGCGCCGCGCCACCTGCCCGAACTGCGGGCGCGGATTCAATTGCGATGGCGGCGATTCCTGCTGGTGCCTGAAGGTCGAGCGCAAATTCGACTATACGGCGATGATCCTGCGCAGCGGCGCCATGGGCTGCGTCTGCCCGGTCTGCCTGACCGGCCGCACCGACCTGGCGGATGTCGAGGGACGGGCCCCCGAGATCGCGCCGCCCCCGCGCCCGGTCCGGCGCGGCGGAAGACGACGGCGCGACACCTGAACCAATACTTTGGTATTGTTATTTCATATCAATGAGGGTTATGCTGGCCGGGATGACTTTCTCCACAATGGCGGGAGGATGCGCGGATGGCCTGCAATACGATTTACGATTTCATCAATGGAACCGTGGTCCAATTGCCCACCGGGCCGCATGCCGGGGCGGAGGTCAGCGATGACAGCCGCCGCGGCATGCGAATGTTGCTGCGGCCGGATCCCGACGCGATTCGCCTGATGACCGAGCATGCCCGCCTGCTGGCCGAGGCGCCCGAAACCGTTTAGCATCTCTCGCCATTCCCGCCGCCTGACCCGACCGTGCTTGCCGCGCTCGGGCCATTTGCTATTCTGCATGGATAGTCCACGCACCGCATGAAGGGATCTGCGATGAAGCTGCGGGTTGCCGCCCTCGTCTTAGCCTCTGTCGCCGCCTTGCCGCCGGCCGCGCGGGCGGACAACCCGTACCGCGACACGACACCGGGCGAGGCGCTGGGCAGGCCGGAAAATACCATGACCCAGAATGCCGATCTGATCGAGGCCGCCGACAAGGGCTGGACGGACGAAGTTCTTAAACTGCTGGCCAGCGGCGTTCCGATCGAGGCCCGCAACCGGTTCGGCAGCACCCCGCTGATCGTCGCTTCGGGAAACGGCCACCGGGACACGGTCGAGGTGCTGCTGAAGGCCGGCGCCGCCATCGACGCGGTCAATCTGGCGGGCGCCACCGCCCTGTTGCGTGCCGCCGAGGGTGGGCACGACCGAACCGCCAAGGTTCTGATCGCGGCGGGAGCGAATGTCGATCTGGCCACGATCAAGGGGCTCACGCCGCTGATTGCCGCCGCCTATAACGGGGACGACGCGGTCGTCGAATTGCTGCTGGCGCGCGGAGCGAACCCGGCAGTATCGGATGCCACCGGCAAGCCGGCCATCGTCTACGCGGCGGCCAAGGGATTCGTCGATACCGTCGAATTGCTGCTGGATGCCGGCGTCGATGCGAATGCCCGTTACGGCAACGACCTTACGGCGCTGATGTGGGCATCCGGCCATGCCAACGACGTGCCGGTGGAAGACGGGGTTTCCGCGGTGCGGCTGTTGCTGGACCGCGGTGCCGGCCTCGATTCCCAGGACAATCGCGGCAAGACGGCCCTGATGATCGCGTCCGAGATGGGCCATGCGCGGGTGGCCGAAA
>JAHELM010000503.1 GCA_024644185.1 Rhodospirillales bacterium
CCCTGCGCATGGTCGGCGTCCCCTACACCGACGACATGGTCGCCAACGCGGCGGCGGATCTGGCCGACCAGGCCGATCCGGGCGCGAATCACAGGGCCTTCCTGGCCCGCTATCCGAAGGCCGCGGTCGGCGATTTCGATGGCGACCCGACCCGGGTGACCGAGATGGATGCGCTGGTCGCCTATCTGCAGATGCTTGGCACGCTGGTCGATTTCCGCAGCGTCAAATCCGCCGACCTCGAGCAGTAAGGGGGCATGCCATGACGCTTGTGGAATTGTCCGAGCTGGCGCGCGCCTGGTGGGGCGCCTGGCTGATGGTGCTGTTCGTCGGCATCGTCGTTTGGGCGCTGTGGCCGTCGCAAAAGCGGAAACAGGACATGCGCGACAGCGCCATGATCCCGTTCCGCGACGACGACGAGCCCGCAGCCAACACCAAGATTCGTTAGGGAGAACGAAACATGCCGACCAAGGTGGAAAAGGACACCGTTACCGGGACCGATACGACCGGGCACGAGTGGGACGGCATCAAGGAGTTGAACACGCCACTGCCGCGATGGTGGATCAACGTGTTTTACGCCACGGTGATCTGGGCGATCGGCTATTACGTGGTCTATCCGGCGATTCCGGGGCTCAACAGCCATACCGACGGACTCTGGGACTGGACGGCCCGCAAGCAGCTGGCCACGCAGATGGAGGCGGTCCAGGCGGACCGCGCGCAGTGGATGGACAAGCTGGCGTCGACGCCGCTCGACCAGATCCCGCAGAATGCCGCGTTGATGGAATTCGCGGTGGCCGGCGGACGCGCCGCCTTCGCCGACAATTGCGCGCCGTGCCACGGATCGGGGGGCGCCGGCGGGCCGGGCTATCCGAACCTGCTGGACGACGACTGGCTGTGGGGCGGCACGCTGGACGATATCCACACGACCGTCACGCATGGTGTCCGCTGGTCGGCCGATGCCGACACGCGGGTGACCGAAATGCCGCGCTTCGGCATTGACGGCATCCTCGACAAGAACCAGATCAACGATGCCGCCGAATTTGTCTTGTCGCTGAGCGGCGGCGGGTCCGACAAGTACGGGGCGGAGCGCGGCCAGCAGGTCTTCGCGGAAAACTGTGCCGCCTGCCACGGCGAAAGCGGCCAGGGGACGCCGGAACTCGGCGCCCCGCGTCTGGCCGATGCGATCTGGCTCTATGGCGGCGACAAGGAAAGCGTGGTGCAGTCGATCACCGGTGCCCGGGCCGGCGTGATGCCGGCCTGGGCCGGGCGCCTCGACGAGGCGACGATCAGGCAGCTGGCGATCTACGTGCATTCGCAAGGCGGCGGCGAATAGTGAATGGATGAAGAGGATATGAGTACGTTGCCGCCGTCGCTGGCGGGCAAGGCCGCGCGCGCCAGCGCCGACGACCAACCGCTCTACGCCGACCGGGTGCGGGTCTATCCGCAGCGGGTTCGCGGCGTATTCCGGCGGTTCAAATGGGCAACGCTCATCGTCCTCCTCGCCATCTATTATCTTGCCCCGTGGCTGCGCTGGGACCGGGGTCCGGGCGCCCCCGGCCAGGCGCTGCTGATCGACATGCCGGCGCGCCGGGCCTATTTCTTCTGGATCGAGATCTGGCCGCAGGAGGTCTATTACCTGACCGGCCTGCTGATCCTCGCCGCCATCGGCCTGTTCCTGGTTACCTCGCTGTTCGGCAGGGTGTGGTGCGGTTATGCCTGCCCGCAGACGGTATGGACCGATCTGTTCATGTGGGTGGAGCGTCTGGTCGAGGGCGACCGCAACGCCCGCATGCGCCTCGACAAGGCGCCGTGGAGCGTGGCCAAGGCCTTCCGCATGGTGCTGAAGCACGGCATCTGGATCGCCATCGCCGCGGCCACCGGCGGCGCCTGGGTGATGTATTTCACCGATGCGCCGACACTGGCGGTCGACATGGCGCATCTGAACGTATCCGGCGCCACGCTGTTCTTCATCGGGCTGTTCACCGCGACGACCTATCTGCTGGGCGGCATCGCCCGCGAACAGGTCTGCACCTATATGTGCCCCTGGCCGCGCTTTCAGGCGGCGATGTTCGACGAGGACACGCTGATCGTCACCTATGAGAGCTGGCGTGGCGAGACGCGCGGCAAGCACAAGGCGGGCGATCCGTGGGAAGGCCGCGGCCATTGCGTCGATTGCCGGCAATGCGTGAATGTCTGCCCGACCGGCATCGACATCCGCGAAGGCAACCAGCTGGAATGCATCGGCTGCGGGCTCTGCATCGACGCCTGCAACACCATCATGGACAAGCTGGACCTGCCGCGCGGGCTGGTACGCTTCGACACGGTCAGCAACCAGATTGCCCGTGCCGGGGGCGGCGCCGCGCCGTTCCGCCTGTTCCGGCCGCGGACGCTGATCTACACCGCCGTCCTGCTGGCGGTTGCCGGGGTGATGGCCTTCGGACTCGGCACCCGTTCGACGCTCGACGTGAACGTGCTGCGCGATCGCAACCCGCTGTTCGTGACCCTGTCCGACGGAACCATCCGCAACGGCTATACCTTCAAGATCCTGAACCGGGCCCGCTCGAGACGGCGATCGCGCACAGGCGGCGCAG
>JAHELM010000055.1 GCA_024644185.1 Rhodospirillales bacterium
ATTCGCTGGTCTATCTGCAAAGCGCGGAAAGCCCCATCGAGATCGAGCTGATCCAGCCGGATGCCGGCCCGGCGGGATCGGTCGGGGCGGGCCGCCTCTGGCATCTGGCCTTCCGCGTCGCCGATCTGGCGGCCGAACACCGCCGGCTGGCCGCCGCCGGGTTCCGCGTCGAGCCGATCGCGGCCTATGAGGCGAACGGCCGCTTCATGTGCGAGTACTTCTACCTCTACGATCCGGATGGACATCAGATCGAGATTCTGGCCTCCTATGGGCGTTACGCGGCGAATTCGGGAGGACAAGGGTGACCGGCGGCGTGGAAAGACCCTATGTGTCGAAATTCGGCGACGATCCCGCGCATTCGCATACGCCGGATCCGGAATTTTTCTTCAGCCCGGCGATTTTCGAGGCGGAGAAGCGCGGCATCTTCTATCGCTGCTGGAATTTCCTCTGCCACGTCTCGCAGCTTCCGAACCCCGGCGACTACGTCACCGGCACGGTGGTCGACCAGGCGATCTTTGCCATCCGCGGTCAGGACGGGATCGTGCGCGGCTTCTTCAATGTCTGCCGGCACCGGGCGCATCAGTTGCTCAAGGGCGCGGGCAATGTGCGATCGACGATCCGCTGTCCGTATCATTCATGGACCTACGACACCGAGGGGCGGCTGCGCCACGCGCCGCATTGCGATTCGGTGGCGGGGTTCGACAAGGACGCGTATTCGGTATCGCCGGTGCGTCTCGCCGAGGTGGGCGGGTTCGTCCTTGTCAATCTGGACGCCGATGCGCCCGACTTCGAGACCTGGGCGCCGGGTTTCGAGCGGCGGCTGCTGGCCATGGTTCCCGAGGCCGCGCGCCTGCGTCACGCCCGCACCCGGGAATTCACCATCGGATCCAACTGGAAAGTGGTGGTCGAGAATTTCCTGGAAAACTATCACTCCTTCTATTCCGGCCCGGCGCATGGCCAGTTGTCGAACATCATCGACCAGGCGACCTATAGCTGGCAGATCGACGGCAAGATCGTCGAATTCGCGGGCATCGGCGGAAACCCCGACAGGATTCCCTACCGCATGGCCGACGGCCGCGCCTTCACCGGGCGCCAGGAAGGGTTCCTCATTACCTATCTGTGGCCCGGTGTCGCCTTCATCCTGCTGCCCGGCGCCAATGTGCTGCTGGTCTTCGGCATGAACCCGACCGGGCCGGAGACGACCTGGGAGCCGCTGCTGTACTATACGCTGGACGGCAAGCTGGATGCGGCCACCGAGAGCGCCGTCGACTGGTTCAACGACATTCTCGGGCCCGAGGACGTGGAAATCTGCGAAAGCGTGCAGCGCGGCCTGCATTCCATGGGCTATCGAGCGGGCCGGCTGATGGTCGATCCGGACTGTACGGCGCGCTGGAGCGAGCACTTCCTGCACCACTTCAACAGGCTCAATCTGGCCGCCATCGGGGGTTGAAGACTCGGCCGGAACCCCGCGCGAAACTCGCCATGCGGGTCGCATTGTGACCGATAGGGGTCGCGGTAATCGCTTTTTACGCCGAAAGAATCTGTTTAAGCTGCCATCGACCCCGATCCCCGAGCCGGGGATCCGAGCAACAAGAATTGGGAGGCCAAGGGATGTTAAGGAAGTTTACCGCGGCGCTGGTCGCCGGCATGATTCTGGCGGCGGGCACGGCGCTTTCGCCGGCTCAGGCCGCATCGGTGCCCGAATCGAAGAAGCCGATCAAGATCGCCCTCAATGAATGGACCGGGCAGCTGATCTCGGCCTATGTCTACGGCGATATCCTCGCGCGGATGGGCTATACCGTCGAATATGTGACGGCCGGCGCGGTTCCGCAGTATTCGGCGCTGGCCGACGGCAATCTGACCGTCAATCCGGAAAACTGGGACAACAACACCGGCGACGTCTATCCGAAGGCGATCGCCAGCGGCGACCTGCTGCTGGTCGGCCCGCTGGGCCTGAAGGCCACGGAATCCTGGATGTATCCGGTCTATATGGAAGAAAAGTGCCCCGGCCTGCCGGACTGGAAGGCTCTCTACAAGTGCGCCGAGGCCTTTGCCACGCCGGAAACCTTCCCGAAGGGCCGCGTCATCGACTATCCGGCCGACTGGGCCGCCCGCGCGGCGCCGCTGATCGAAGGCACGGGGCTTCCCTTCGTCGCCGTTCCCGGCGGCAGCGAGGGCGCCATGGTAGCCGAGCTGAAGAGCGCGGTCGCCAACAAGGACCCGGTGCTGATCATGTTCTGGGCCCCGCATTGGGTGTTCTCGGAAATCGACGTGCACTGGGTGCAGTTCTCGCCCTGGCAGGACGGCTGCGATACCGATCCGGCGCTGGGCCCCGATCCGAAGAAGGCCGGCGATTGCGGCCCGATGCAGGCCAATGTCTCCAAGGTTGCCTGGAAGGGCATGAAGACCGAATGGCCGGCGGCGTTCAAGCTGTTGCAGGCTTATACGATCGACAACGCGCTTCAGGGCAAGCTGATGAACGAGGTCGACAACAAGGGCCGCGACGTCAAGGAAGTCGTCAAGGAATGGGTCGACGCCAACAAGGCTGTCTGGCAGCCCTGGGTCGACGCCGCGATGAAGTGACGGTTTGAGGGTGTTGCGGGGCGGCCATGGTAATCTGGCCGCCCCGCTCGCTTTTTCCCGGATGTGGAGCCGGGGTTGGCGGCATCGCGTAACGACAAGACCCGAAACAGGGAGTGGGGAATGGCAGTAACGGCCGAGGGCACGCCTCCGGACGGCGGAAAGATCAAAATTTCCTGCCGGAATGTCTGGAAGGTCTATGGCGACAATCCGCAGGCGATGTTCGGCGACGACGCCGCCGCGACGGATCCGGCCGGACTGGCGCGCCGCCTGCGCGAGGCTGGCCATATCGTCGCCGCCTGCGATGTCAGCTTCGATGTCCGGGCCGGTGAAATCTTCGTCATCATGGGGCTTTCGGGTTCGGGCAAGTCGACGATGGTGCGTTGCCTGTCGCGCCTGGTCGAGCCGACGGCGGGCGAAATCCTGCTCGACGGCCGGGACCTTCTGACGGTTCCCGACAAGGACCTGATCGACATCCGCCGGCACAAGATGGGCATGGTGTTCCAGAATTTCGGCCTGTTGCCGCATCTCAATGTGCTGGACAACGTGGCCTTCCCGCTGAAATTGCAGGGCGTCCCCCTGGCCGAACGGCGGGCACGGGCGCAGCGGGTGATCGACCTGGTCGAACTGGGCGGCCGCGAGGCGGCGTTTCCCGGCGAATTGTCGGGCGGCCAGCAGCAGCGCGTCGGCATCGCGCGCAGTCTGGCGGTGGAACCGGAACTCTGGTTCCTGGACGAGCCGTTCTCGGCGCTGGACCCGCTGATCCGCCGGCAGATGCAGGACGAATTCCTGAAACTGCAGCAGATGCTGCACAAGTCGATCGTCTTCATTACCCATGATTTTCTCGAGGCGCTGCGCATCGCCGACCGCATGGCCATCATGCGCGAAGGCGCCATCGTGCAGATCGGCTCGCCGGCCGAACTGGTGCTGCACCCGGCCGATTCCTACGTCGCGGAATTCACCAGCGAGGTGCCGCGCAGCCGTGTGCTGCGCGCCGCCGACGTGCTGGACCCGGCGGCGCGCCCTGGCGCCGACGCGCCCCGCATCGACGGGCGCGCCCGGCTGCAGGAGGTCTATCCGCTGCTCGCCCGGCACACGGACGGCATTGCCGTCACCGGTGAAGGCGGCAAGCTGTTGGGCGCGGTGACCGCGACCAGCGTCATTCGCGGCCTGGCGGCGGGCGACACCGCCGCCAAGCCCGCCGCGTGACCGGCCGGGGAATGACATCGTGACCGCCCTGTTCGCCGATCGGCACGCCCGGATCTGGGCCGGTGTCCTGGTCTTTTCCGCACTCTGCGTGGCGCTGTCGGGGGGGCTGCCCTGGCTGAAGTCCTATCCGGATTCGCTGGTTCTGCCGGTCACGCCGATCCTCAACGACATCATGACCTGGTTCGTCGGCCTGTTCGGCTGGGCCTTCCGCGACATCTCGTTCGTGCTGGCGATGCCGATCGAGGGCGTGCGGCAATTGCTGCAATGGCTGCCCTGGCCCTTCACCATGGGCGTCTGCGTCATCGTCGCCCATGCGGCGGCGGGGTGGCGGCTGGCCGCCTTCACCGGCGCGGCCATGCTGTACATGGCGGCGATGGGCTATTGGGTCGAGAGCATGAACACCCTGGCGCTGGTGGCCATTTCGGTGCCGCTGTCGGTGCTGGTCGGCTTCGGTTTCGGGGTCTGGGCCTTTGTGTCGCGCCGGGCCGAGCGGATCATCATGCCGGCGCTGGACCTGATGCAGACGGTGCCCACCTTCGCCTATCTGCTGCCGATCCTGCTGCTGTTCGGCTTCGGCGCCGTGGTCGGCCTGATCGCCAGCCTGCTGTTCGCCTTTCCGCCGATGGTGCGCAACACGGTTCTGGGATTGCAGCGGGTGTCGCCGGAAGTCGTCGAATCCGGCACGATGTCGGGCGCGACCGGCGCGCAGCTTTTCTGGCAGATCCGCGTGCCTTCGGCCAAGCGCCAGATCATGCTGGGGGTCAACCAGACGACCATGGCGGCACTCAGCATGGTGATCGTCGCCTCGATCATCGGCGGCACCGGCGATATCGGCTGGGCCGTGCTGTCGACCATGCGCAAGGCAGTGTTCGGCGAAAGCCTGCTGGCCGGCATCGTCATCGCCTTCATCGCCATGGCGATGGACCGGATCACCTGGGCCTTCGCAACCGGCGAAAGCAACCCGCACGCGGCCGAGCGGCCCTTCATGCGCCGGCATGCGCATCTGCTGCTGGCGGCGGCGCTGTTCCTGGCGGTTCTGGTGCTGGCGCAAGTCGAGCCGGCGCTGGCGACCTGGCCACGGGACTGGACGATCAACCCCGCCAAGCCGATCAACGACGCGATCACCTGGGTGGTGGTCAATCTGAAAACGCAGATCGAGCTGATCAAGCGGGGCGCCTTCTTCTACCTGATGCTGCCGTTGCGCGTGGGCCTGGAGCAATCCGTGCGGCCGATGACCTGGGGCTTCACCTTCACCGGCGCGCATGCCATCGGCTATGCCGTCCTGGCGCTGGCCGGGGCGGCCTGGATGCTGCTGCGCGGCAAGGGCCCGCGGCCGGCACTGGCGGTATTGGGAATCGCCCTGCTGTTCTTCGTCGGCATGGCCAACTTTCCCTGGCCGGCCCTGGTGGCGGTCTTCGTGACCCTGGCCTGGAGCACCGGCGGGACCCGGCTTGCGATCGGGACCCTGGCCGGGCTGGCCTTCCTGCTGCTGACCGGCATCTGGACCTATGCGGTGCTGTCGATCTATCTGTGCGGCATCGCCGTGCTGATCTCGTTCACGCTGGGAACCACGCTGGGCATCTGGGCGGCGCATGACAAACGGGTTTCGGCCTTCCTGAGGCCGATCAACGACACGCTGCAGACCATGCCGCTGTTCGTCATCCTGATTCCGATCATCATGATCTTCAAGCTTGGCGATTTCACCGCCGTGCTGGCGATCGTCGCCTATGCCACGGTGCCCGCCATCCGTTACGCCGAAAGCGCGCTGCGCAGCCTGCCGGAAACCGTGATCGAGGCCGGCACCGCCATGGGCTGCACGCGCTGGCAATTGCTGTGGCAGGTGAAGCTGCCGATCGCGCTGCCCGAGATGATGCTGGGCCTGAACCAGACCATCATGTACGGCATCTCGATGCTGGTGATTACCGCGCTGGTGGGGACGACGGAGCTGGGCCAGCGCGTCTATGTGGGATTGAGCGACGGCGATTTCGGCGTCGGCATCGTGGCCGGAATCGGCATGGCGATCATCGCCATGAGCGCCGACCGGATGACGCAATCCTGGAGCGCGTCCCGCCGCAAACAACTGGGTCTGGTGTGAGGGGAAGCATCGTATGTCCGCGCGCATGAAAGCAATCGTTCTCGACGGAACCGGTGGGCCGGAGGTGCTGCGGGCAACGCAGATCGCTATGCCGGCCCTGCGCCGCGACACCGACGTTCTGGTGCGGCTGAAGGCGGCGGCGCTGAACCCGGCGGATAGCTGGTTCCGTTCGCTGGGCCCCTATATCAAGGGCAAGGGCCCCTGCATCCTGGGCCATGACGGCGCCGGCGTGGTCGAGGCCGTCGGCAAGGCGGTCAAATCCGTCAAGCCGGGCGATGCCGTGTGCTTCTGCAATGGCGGCATCGGCGGCGATCCGGGCACCTATGCCGAATTCGCGGTGGTGCCGGCAAGTCAGGTCGTGGCCAAGCCCGATTCGGTCGATTTCGCCACGGCGGCGGCGCTGCCGCTGGTCTCCATCACCATCCTCGAATCGCTTTACGAGCGGGCCGGCGTGACGGCCGGCGAGCATGTGCTGATCCATGCCGGAGCCGGCGGCACCGGCCATATGGCGGTGCAGCTGGCGAAACTGCGCGGCGCCCGCGTCGCGGCGACCGTCAGCACCGACGAGAAGGCGCAGTTCGTGCGCGATCTCGGCGCCGAAAAGCCGATCTTCTATCGCAAGGAGGATTTCGTCGCGGTGGCGAGAGCATGGACCGATGACCGGGGCCTGGACGTGGCGCTGGACAATGTCGGGGCCGAGGCGATGCAGAAAACCTTCCGGGCGATGGCGCCCTATGGGCGGATCGTCACCCTGATGGGCACGCCCGCCGACGATGCCGACACCACGGCCTATGTGCAGAATCTCAGCATCCACAACGTGATGATGCTGACGCCGATGATCCTGGGGATGCAGGCGCGGCTGGACGCGCAGGCGCGCCTGGTCGGCCAGGCCATGGATCTGGTGGCCGCCGGCAAGCTGCGCGTAGCCATCGCCGAACGGTTCGACCTGGCCGAAATCGGCGCGGCGCATGCCCGTCTGGATGCCGGCGGCACGATGGGCAAGATCGTCATCCGCATCGCCGACTGACCCTAACCCTTCCCGAGGAAACATCCATGTACGAACTCTACTGGTCGCAAGGCAGCGCCGCCGTGGTTCCCCAGGCCGTGCTGGAGGAGATCGGCGCGCCCTACAGGCTGCGCAAGGTCGATCTTGCGGCGGGCGAGCAGCATCGGCCCGAATTTCTGGCGCTCAACCCGTTCGGCTACGTGCCGGTGCTGGTCGATGGCAAGACGGTGCTCAGCGAGACCGCGGCTATTGTCCTGTATCTGTGCGACAAGCATCCGGAAGCCGGCCTGGCGCCGAAGGCCGGATCGCCGGACCGGGCGGCGTTCTATCGCTGGCTGGTGTTCCTCGCCAATACCATGCAGACCACGCTGTCGCGGCAATACGCGCCCGGCCGCTACACGGCGCGGCCGGACCAGGCGGCGGGCGTGCGCGAGAAGGCCGATGAGAATCTCGACCGGTACTGGCAGACGATCGACGACACGCTGGCCGCCGCCGGGCCCTACCTCCTGGGCGACAAGTACAGCGCCTGCGATGCCTATATGTGGGTGCTTGGAACCTGGCAGGATCCGCCGGGCTCGCTGCTGCCGCGCTTTGCCAATCTCCGGCGCTGCGTCGACCTCGTCACCGCGCGGCCGGCGATCGGCAAGCTGATCGAGAGTGGAGCCGTGTAGGCGCGCCCAGGAATCCGCGCAGCCGTTCGACCACCAGATCGGGCTTTTCGACCATCAGGAAATGACCGCCATCGGACACATATTCCATGCTGAACCGGGTGTACCAGCGGGTCACCAGGTCGGACCATTTCGACGGGATGCAGGTATCCGCCATGCCCTGCAGGAACAGGGTTTCCCGGTCGCTGATGGTGCGGTCGATGCCGTCCCAGGGCGCGGGCGGGATGTAGCAATTGAAACCGGCCTCGATGTTTCCGGGTTTCATGTAGTTGTCGACATAGATCTCCAGCATCTCGCCGTCGAACAGCCCGCGGTCATGCGACCAGTGCGACAGGAAGTGGCGGAAATAGATGCGGCAGGCCTCGCGGCTGGAGCCCACCAGTTCGGCCGCCATCGGCAGCGCGTGGAACATGTTGTACCAGGATTCGTGGATATGCTCCGGCCCGAGCCAGAGCTCGTCGAAGCCGGGCACGATCGGGTTGAAGATCGCCACCTTGCCGGTGCGGTCGGGATGGCGGCGCATGAATTTGTGCGCGACCACCGCGCCGAAGTCGTGACCGACCAGATGCGCCCGCTCGATCCCCAGCGCGTCCAGCAATTGCCGGAAGTCGTCGACCGCGTGGTTCATGTGGAACAGGTCCGGCCGGTCGAGCGGCGGCTTTCCGGAATCCCCGAAGCCGCGCATGTCCGGCACGATGACGTCGAAATCCTCGGCCAGCGGCCCGATGACGCGGTGCCATTCCCACCAGAAGCCCGGCCAGCCATGCATCAGCAGCAGCGGCTCGCCCTTGCCTTCGCGAACGTAATGCAGGGTCAGGTCGGCCAGCTTCGCGCGGTGGTGGGTGAAATCTTCGGGTCGTCGCATGGGTCTTCGGGTCCTCGTCGAATGGCGGGTGCCGCGCGCGGATGATGGACGCCCGCAACGGGCAAGACAAGTGCCGGGGCGGTCCGGCGATAACGGGAAAGGAAGGCATTTATCATGGCGAAAACGATGCGTGCGGCGGTTCTGACGGGATTCGGCAAGCCGCTGGAAATCCGCGAAATGCCGATTCCGACGCCGGGCCCGGGCGAACTTCTGATCAAGCTGGAGACCTGCGGCGTCTGCCACAGCGATCTGGACGTGCGCTCCGGTTCCACCGCGCCGGCCAATCCGGCGTTTCCGCTGGTTCTTGGCCATGAGGGCGTCGGCCGGGTCGTCGGGCATGGGCCGGGCACCGGGTTCATCGCCGAAGGCACGCGCGTCGGCCTGCCCTGGATGCACGATACCTGCGGCCATTGCCGGGAATGCCTCACCGGCTACGAATCCTTCTGCGGCGAACATCGTGGCCACGGCTTCAGCGTCAATGGCGGCTTTTCCGAATACGCCCTGGTCAAGGAAGCCTATACGGCGGTCATCCCCGATGCCATCTCGTCGGCCGCCGCCTCGCCGCTGCTGTGTGCCGGCGTCACCGCCTGGGGCGGCATCCGCAAGGCCGAACTGGCCCCCGGCAAGACTGCGGCGATCTTCGGCTGCGGCGGTCTGGGCCAGTACGGCATCCAGCTGGCCAAGGCATCGGGCGCGACGGTGGTGGCCATCGACATGTCGCCGCGCAAGCTGGAGATCGCGCGCAAGCTGGGCGCCGATCACACCTTCCTGGCAACCGACGATCCGGGCGCCAAACTTCGCGATATCGGCGGCGCCGATGCCTGCATCAATTTCGCCCCGTCCAACCGCGTCTGGGACGCCATTCTCAAGGGGGTCAATACGCGCGGCTGGATCATCTCCATCGCCCAGGTGCCCGAGCCGGTGCAGCTCAGCCTGGAATGGCTGCTGTTCACCGGGGTGCGCATCACCGGGTCGTCGGTCGGATCGCGCCAGGAACTGCGCGACTTGCTGGAGATCGGCGCGCGGATCGGCCTGAAGCTGGACATCGAGACGGTGCCGCTGGCCAAGGCCAACGACGCCATGGACCGGCTG
>JAHELM010000504.1 GCA_024644185.1 Rhodospirillales bacterium
CGGTCGGCCACTGCCAGCAGCAGATTGGGCCGCCGGTCGGGAGCGGCCTGGTCCAACTCAGCGAGCAGCGCCTTGTTCACCTCGGCGCCGGGTAGTTCGCGGGCGACGCCCAGGCCGAGACGGTACATTCTCGGGTTCGGCGAGCGCAGCAGATCGAGCAGCAACGGAATCCCCGCGGACTGCCGCGCCAGGATCAGCCCGCGCGTCGCCTCGATCGTTCTCTGCCTGGACACGTTCGCGTCGCGAATCGCGCCATACATATTTGCGGCATCATCGTGACGGCCGGCGGTGACGAGGCGTTCCGCGCACAGGATACAAGCGTAGGCGACGTCCGGCCGGACCGCTGCCGGCGCGCTCGCCAGCATGGGCATCAAGGCCTTGGCGGCGGGGTCGCCACCGATCCGACCCAGGGCATCGGCCGCGGCCGCCACCACATCCGGGTCGGTATCCTTGAGTTTCTCCACCAGGGCGGGGACGGCCCTCGCATCGCGGAGGACGCCAAGGGAATTGATCGCGCCGATCAGCAAGCGTCCCTGCAGCCTGCCCATCGCCTCGCACAAGGCGTCCCCCGCGGCCGGATCGGGAATCGCCTCCAGGGCGATGCGCGCCCACGACGCCAGTTGCGGGTCCGACAGGAGCGGTGCGAGGGCCGGGACCGCGTCCTTGGTCCCATGAATCGCCAGTCGCTTGCAAGTGATCGCCTTCTCCGCAGGCGGCGCGTCCGAAGTCAGGACGGCGATCAGATCGCGCTGTTTGTCGGCGGCGGATTCCCCGGTTTCGGCAGCGGGGGCGGCGGTCATCAAACCCGCCAGCATCATCATCAGAAATCGTGTTTTCATCCTATTGAGCTTGTCAGACAGTTCTCATTGTTCACAGCCGCCACGGTTCGCGCAGCGCCTCGGAGCGGAACCGGTTGGCTTCCTCGTCGTTGATGAACTCGTTCTTCACCGGGTCGAAGCTGACCTTGCGGCCGAGGAACAACGCGATGTTGGCGGCGTGGCAGGCGATGTGCGCGTAGCAGGCGGCGTCGGCGTTGGCCCGGGTCGCGGCCCGCGACTTGACGCAGTCCAGGAAGTCGCGGACGTGGAGATTCGCCGGGTAGCCGGGAATCTTGGCGCGCTTGCCGACGAGCAGCGACGGGGAACTCGTGATGATGTCGGCATTGTCGCCGGTTTCCACCCAGCCGGTATCGCCCTCGAAGCGCACCGGGCAGGAACCGAGCGGCAGCCAGCCATCGTTGCGCAGGATCAGTTTCACACCGTTGGCATAGCGCGCGTGCAACTGGTTGCCGACCGGCTCGTACTCGACCGGTGCGGTCGCATCGGCGTCGTTGGCCCATTGGCAGAGGTCCACGCAATGCGAACCCCATTCCAGGCAACCGCCGCCGGTCAGGCCGCCGCCTTTCTCGAAACCGAAGCCATTGGCCAGGATGCCGCGATTGAACGGGCGCCAGGCCGCCGGGCCGAGGTAGAGGTCCCAGTCGGCTTCCTCCTTGGATGGTTCGGGTTCGGCGGGCGCCCATCCGCTCATCCCCGTGCCCAGCCCGCCGGGGTGCGCGTGGAGGGTCTGGAGCCGGCCGAGCTTGCCGTCCTGCGCCAAGCGGACCGCAAACTCGAAGTTGGGCAGGCTGCGCCGCTGGGTGCCGGCCTGGAAGACGCAACCGGTCCGGCGGAAGGTCTCGGCCAGGGCCAGGCTCTGCGCGATATTCTTGGTGCTGGGCTTCTCGCAATACACGTCCTTGCCGGCCTTGGCGGCGGCGATCGCGGCCGTCGCGTGCCAGTTGGGACCGGTGGCGATCAACACGGCATCAATGTCGTCGCGGGCCAGCAGTTCGCGCAGGTCCCGGTAGGTGGCGCAATCCTGGTTGCCATACTTGGAGTCGGCCATCTGCTTGACCGCCTTCCGGCGCCCGGCCTTGACGTCACAAATGGCCACGAACTGCACGTCCTCCTCCTCCAGGAAACAGCTCAGCACATAGGACCCCCGGTTGCCGATGCCGATCGCCCCGAGCACGATCCGCTCGCTGGGAGCCACGGTCCCGTCCCTGCCCAGTGCCGAGGCGGGGATGATGCTCGGAAACGCCAGAGCCGTCCCGGCCTTGACGGCTGTTTTCAAAAATGCCCGCCGCGGCAGTTCCGCCGGGAGGGAATGGTTCGTGGAATTGTTCTGCTCGTTCATCACTGTCCTTACGTTTCGAATCCGTCTCCAAGCATCCGCAGTCGTGGCGATGCGCCGCCGCACGTGCTCGCTTGCCAAGCGACACGGCCCTTCCTCGCGGGCGGAGGTGGGACCGGACCACTTGACAAGCCCCTTCTAATGCATCGTTCGAGGACTGTGCCGGAACCATCGAACGAAGCAAGCACGACTTTCCGTTTGGCTCCGGTGTCAGCCAACATTCATGTCTTGCCAGGACGCTTGGGGGGCGATAGGATGCGATCGGTTGCAAACTTCGTTTTGGCCGCTCACCAGATCCAGGTGCGGGCGCCGATCGGCTTTGCGCACCCATCCCACCCCCGTTTTCGGTCATGAAAGCGTTCCATAATGTCGCGGGTCCCGCC
>JAHELM010000056.1 GCA_024644185.1 Rhodospirillales bacterium
ACTGGTGCGCGAGGTGCTGCGGCTGATGCGCGCGGCGGGCATGGACGGCGTGCCGGTGGTGGTCGGCGGGATCGTTCCGCCGGCCGACGCGGCCGCGCTGGGCAATATGGGCGTGGCGCGGGTCTATACGCCCAAGGATTACGACATCAACCGGATTCTCGACGAAATCGTCGATCTGCTGGACCGGCGCGCTCCGGCGGCCTAATCGCGCTTCGGCGTGACCTTCGGCTTGCCGCCGCGGCCGCGGCGCGGTTTTTCGCTGGGCTTGGCGCGCGGCGCCGGGGCGGGGAATTGCAGGACCTTCGGATCGTCGCGCCCGGCTGGGCCGATGGGGGCGACGGCCCGCACCAGCGGCGAGCGAACCGCCGGGTCGAACGCGGCACTGCCGCCATGCCGGTATCGGGCAAGGCTCGAAGGACGCCGGTGATAGACCCAAAGCTCGGACATTGCGGTTCCAGGTAAATATCGAGCGTTCACATATGGGCCGAACCGGGGCCCTTGTCCATAGCCGGCAGGGTGCCATTTCCCGATACTCCTGAATTTACAATAGGTTAATCTTGTCCCGCGCACCGATCTCCACGACCATGGGCACAACCGGGTGGCGTGTGAACGGCGACTTGCGGGGGAGTCGCATCGAATTCAGGAGATTTTTGCGCCATGGAGCAAAGCCTGCTCATCGTCCTGCCGGTTGTCGGCATTGCCCTGCTGGGCCTGGCCTGTGTCAAGACCGGTTATCTCGCCCAGGGCGCGGCCGACGCCGTCGCCCGTTTTGCCTATGCGGTGATCCTGCCGCTGATGATATTCCGCACCATGATCCAGGGAGGCTGGCCGACGCGCTGGGATAACGGGGTCGAGGTGATCGCCGCCTATTTCATCGCCGCGACGCTGGCGCTGGTCGCCGGCATCCTGCTCGCCCGCCTGGTCTTCCGCAGCTCGGCCGCCGAGCAACGGGCGATCGGCATCGGCGGTTCGCATGGCAATGTGGCGCTGATGGGCCTGCCCGCCGTGGTCATGATCCTCGGCGCCAATCTCGGCCAGCCGATCCTGCTGATCGTCGGCCTGCACGGGCTGGTGATGGCGCCGGTGGTGATCGCGGTCGCCGCGCTGTTCGCCGGCCGCGCCGGCGATTTGCCCAAGCTCCTGGGAACCGCGCTGCGCAACCAGATCCGCAACCCGTTGCTGATCGCGCTTGCGGCAGGCCTTCTCGCCAACCGGCTGGGCTTGCGCCTGCCCGAGGCGGCGGACGCCATCATCCGCGGCCTGGCGACGGCGGCGGTCCCCGTGGCGCTGTTCGGCGCCGGGGCGGTGCTGGCCCGGTATCGCTTCGGCGGGGCGCTGGGCAAGCCGGCGGCGATTGCGGCGGTCAAGCTGGTGCTGCATCCGGCGGTCGCCTGGCTGCTGGCCGCCAAGCTGTTCAGCCTGCCCGGATCGTGGGTCTGGGTGGTGACCATGATGGCGGCGATGCCGACCACCATGGGCGCCGACCTGCCCGGCGACAAGCCGGCGGCCGGCGAAGCCGGAACAGCGGTGCTGCTGGGCGCGGTGTTGTCGGTGGCCAGTCTCGCCGCGCTGGTCTATATCATCAGCATGTGACGGGCGGCGCCGCCGCCCGGTTTCCCCGCCAAACCCAAAGGGGGCGCCACCGCCGTGCAGGCCCTGACCACCGCCGTCCTGCCGGTTTTCGGCATCGTCCTGATCGGCTGGTTCGCCGCCCGCACGCGCTTCATGGGCGAGCCGGCGATAGACGGGCTGTCGCGCTTCGTCTTCAATTTCGCCGTGCCGCTGCTGCTGTTTCGCAGCGTGGCACGGGCCGGCCTGCCGGAGCATACGCCCTGGGGACTGTTGCTGGCCTTCTACGGCGCGGCGCTGGCGGTGTTGCTGCTTGGCTTCGCCGCGGGCCGGCTGCTGTTTGGCCGCGGACCCATGGAGTCGGTGTCCTATGGCGCGACGGCTGCCTATGGCAACACGGTGCTGATGGGCATCCCGATCGTGCTGATGACCCATGGCGAGGCGGCGTCGCTGCCGCTGTTCGTCATCATGGGCGTACACACGCTGGTGATGGTGCCGATGGTCTCGCTGGCCTATGCCTTCGCCGGCGGCCGCGGACGCGGCCTCAGGGGCGCGCTGGGCGACATGGCGGGCGACCTGGCGCGCAACCCGATCCTGATCGCGCTGATCCTCGGCCTGCTCTATGCCCGCCTGGCGCCGCCGCTGCCGCGCGTGGCCGACGAGATCGCGCGCCTGCTGGGGGAAACCGCCATGCCGGCGGCGCTGTTCGCCATCGGCGGCACGCTGGCGCGCTACAGCATCGGCGGCCAGGTGAAACATGCGCTGATGCTGTCCGCCGCCAAGCTGGCGGTGTTTCCGGCGCTGGTCTGGCTGCTGGCCGACCGCGCGCTGGGCCTGCCGGATCTATGGGTCCAGGTGGCGGTCCTGCTGGCCGCCATGCCCTGCGGCGTTACCGCCTTCCTGTTTGCCACCCGTTACGACGCCGCCCGGGCCACGGTGACCACCAGCGTGGTGCTGTCGGCGGCCCTGGCGGTCCTCACCCTGCCCGTGACAATCTGGCTTGCCGGCGGCGCTTGATCGGAAAAGCCGCCGGGACTAAGGTGCTGTCGTCATGACGGAATGCCAAACCAGATTTCGCGGTTCGCGAATTATTCTCCCGGTCCTTGCCAAGGGCCGGGCCTGACTTTTTCGCCTTCCACAGCCGAATCCGGTGAAAGCATGTACAAAGACAAGACCGAGCGCGCCCTCGCGCCGTCCGTCCGCCAGTCCGCCGCGTGTTTCTGCGTCGTCGCCGAGGCCGAGCCCGGCGTCATGCCGCGCGTCCTCGAACTTTTCGCCAAGCGCGGCCTGGTGCCGTCCGTCTGGCACAGCCGGATCGCGCCGACCGGCGAATTGACCATCGACATCCAGATGGTCGGCCTGGACGGCGCCGCCACGCGCTATATCGCCGAATGCCTGCGCGGCATCTGGGGCGTCGAGACGGTGCTGACGGCCGACAAGGGCTGAGGCACCCGCCTCGCCGATCGCCGCCGGCCCGGGAGAAACGCCGATGTCCTTTCTCGACCATATCGACCACGCCAACAACTGGAACCCGGCGGATTTCGTGGCCCTGGCGGTCGAAGGCCATGTCCTCGGCCGGATCCGCCGCGACCGGGTGGCGATTCTGGGCGGTTTTCCCGATACCTTCGTCATCGCGGCCGACCATGTCGCGCTGGCCCCCGGACTCGACGATTTCGCCAGCCGCAGCGCGGCGCTGGACGAGGTGCTGGCCGCCCTGCGGGCAACCGGCATGTTCCCCGGCTGGCGCGGCGAATTCTACCCGGCCATGCCGGAATGGGGCGACGCGCCGCTGTTCCAGGTGGAGCGCGCGGCCTGCCCCTGGCTCGGCATCCGGTCCTGGGGCGTGCATGTCAACGGCTTCGTGCGCAAGCGCGACGGGATCCATATGTGGATCGCCCGGCGTTCCCGCGACAAGCCCAGCTATCCCGGCATGCTGGACAACATGGTGGCCGGCGGCCAGCCGATCGGCCTCGGCCTGGTCGAAAACGTCGTCAAGGAATGCGGCGAGGAAGCGGCAATCCCGCCCGATCTCGCGCGCCGCGCGGCGGCTGTCGGGGCGATCTCCTATTGCCACCAGCTCGACGAGGGGCTGAAACCCGACCAGCAGTTCTGCTTCGACCTGCAACTGCCCGCCGATTTCGTCCCGCGCGCCGCCGATGGCGAGGTGGAATCCTTCGCGCTGCTGCCGATCGCCGACGTGGCGCGCATCGTCCGCCGCGGCTTCGACTTCAAGTTCAACTGCAATCTGGTGGTCATCGACTTCCTGATCCGCCACGGCCTGATCGACGCCGACGGCGAGCCCGACTACGTGGCCCTGTGCATGGGCTTGCACAGGGCGCCGTGAACGACGGCGATCAGAACTGCCGCGCCACCTGCGCGCCGATCGCCGCCACATGGTCGGGCAGCCCGTCCACGTCGGCATCGGTGGTGCGGTAGTTGATCAGGCATGCGCGCAGGCACAACCGGCCTTCCAGCCGGGTGGGCGTGATGTGATAGGTGCCGTCGGCATTCAGCGCGTCGACCACGGCCTGGTTCAACTTGTCCAGCCGCCCGTCGTCCGCGGCCCAGCCGGCGGGCCGGTAGCGGAAGCAGACCACCGACAGCATGACCGGGGCCAGCAACTCCAGCTCGGCCCGCGCCGCCACCAGCGCGCCCAGCCGCCGCGCCATCGCGATATGCGTGGTGACCATGCGCGCGACCCCCTTTCGGCCCATATGGGCGATGACCGCCCACAGCTTCGCCGCCCGCACCGGGGTGGTCAGGTCGAAACCGAATTCCATCGGCCAGCGAACGGTGTCGGCATCGACCGCGTCGGCGCCCGACAGGTAATCGGGCACCAGGCTGAAGGCGGCGCGCTGCGCCGCGCCGTCACGCACCAGCACGCAGCCGCAATCCACCGGCACGCCCAGCCATTTATGCGGGTCCAGCGCCACCGAATCGGCCCGCTCCATTCCGGCATAGCGCGGCGCCATCGCCGGGTCGACGCAGCCGAAGGCGCCGTAGGCGCCGTCCACATGCAGCCATATCCCCTCGGCCGCGCAGATATCGGCGATTTCGGCCAGCGGATCGACCGCGCCGGTATTCACCGTGCCGGCGCTGGCGACGACGCAGAACGGGCGACGGCCAGCCGCCCTGTCGGCGGCAATCGACGCCTTCAGCGCGGCCGTGTCCATGCGGTGATCGGCGCCGGTCGGCACGGCGCGAAGATTGGCGCTGCCGATGCCCAGCAGTTCGACGCTCTTGCGCACGCAGGAATGCGCCTCGGCCGTGGCGTAGAGCACCATCGGCCTGTGGCCGCCCTGCATGCCCTCGGCGCGCACATCCCAGCCGTCCGCCTTCGCCGCCACGTGCCGGGCAACCGCCAGGCCGGTCAGGTTGGCGGTCGACCCGCCGGGCACCAGCAGCCCCATGCCGCCCTCGGCCGGGAAGCCGATCAGTTCCCCCACCCAGCGCGTCGCCGCGTAATGCAGATAAAGGCCGCCGTGATCCTCGCCGCCGCCGGGACTGTTCGCCGTTCGCGCCAGGATATCGGCCAGTACGCCGATGGGCGCCGGCGCGGTCACCACATAGCCGAAATAGCGCGGATGGTCGTTGCCGAAGGGATAGGCCAGCAGGTCGTCGGCCAGGCGATCCAGGATCGCATCGGCATCCATGCCCGACTCCGGCAGCGCCTCGCCCAGGATCCGCCGGCGCTTTTCCAGCGGCACCGCCCGATGCGCCGGTTGCGCCGGGCGGTCGGCGATATGGTCGGCGGCCAGCGCGATCGCCCGTTCGCCCAGCCGCCGGAACGCCTCGCGCTCCATCGCCAGCGCCGCGCCCGCGATGGGGCTCCCGTTCTTCGCCACCATGTTCGTCACTCCCCTGAAATCCGGCCGGACCCCAGTCTATATCGCGGTATTCGCCCAATCGGCAAATCCCGCCATCGCCCGCGCGTCCGCCGGGGACCTGCCGGCCTCGCGCAGCGCCCGCAGGGTCAGGCTCCGGTCGCGTTTGGCGAACCGCTTTCCGTCCGGCCCGGCCAGCAGGCCGTGATGACGGTATTCCGGGACCGGCAGGCCCAGCAGCGCCTGCAGGATGCGGTGGATATGGGAGGCGTGCAACAGATCCTCGCCACGCGTCACCAGCGTCACGCCCTGCACCGCGTCGTCCACGGTGACCGCCAGATGATAGCTGGTCGGCACGTCCTTGCGCGCCAGCACCACATCGCCGCAGCTCTGCCCGTCCACCGGAATCGTGCCGCGCGCCCGGTCTGTGAAGGTCAGCGGCCCGGCCCGCGTCACCGCCGCCTCCATGTCGAGACGAAAGGCGTGCGGCTCGCCGGCGGCGATCAGGTCGGCGCGCTCCGCTTCCGACAGGCCGCGGCAGGTGCCGGGATACAGCACCCCGTCCGGTCCGTGCGGGGCGTAACCGGCCCGCGCGACCTCGTCCTGGATGTCCTTGCGGGTGCAGAAGCAGGGATAGAGCAGGCCCATGGCGTCGAGCCGCGCCAGCGCCGCCCGGTAGTCGGCCATGTGTTCCGACTGCCGGCGCACCGGAACGTCCCAGGCAAGGCCCAGCCAGGCGAGATCGGTCAGGATCGCCTCGGCGAATTCCGGCCGGCAGCGTGCCGCGTCGATGTCCTCGATGCGCAGCAGGAAGCGCCCGTCCGGCCCGGCGGCACGGGCGGCGAACAGGGCACTGTGCGCATGCCCCGGATGCAGCAGCCCGGTCGGGCTGGGGGCGAAGCGGGTGACGGTGGCGGGCGTTGTCGGCATCGCCACCGACTATAGGTCCGGCGAGGTCTGGCGGCGAGCCCCGGACGCTGTCGCTATTTTACCTCGACGAACGGAACCGCGCCGCCCGGCACCATGGTCTGCGGCAGGATGCCATTCCATTTTTCGGCGGTGATCAGCCTGATAAGCTCCGGATTGTCATGCAACGCCTTGCCGCGGGCGGCGATGGCCTTGGCCTCGGCGATGCCACGTTTTTCGGTGGCATAGGCCTCGGCATCGGCGGCCTCGATCGTCGCCTTTGCCTTGGCCTGCGCCTCGGCGACCTGGCGTTCGGCGTCGACCCGCACGCGCTCAAGCTCCTGGCGGGCCTTCTTCACCTCGGCCTCGGCCCGGGCCGTCGCCTCGACCGCCGCCTCGTAGGAATCCGAGAAGTCGATATTGATGATCTGCAGATCCTCGACGATCACGCCGAAAGGCGCCATGTCGGCATTGATCTGTTCCTCGATCTGGTTGCTGAGGATATCGCGCTCGAACACGATGTCGGCGGCCGAGAACTTGCCGAATACCTCCTTGAAGCGCTTTTCCAGCCGGCCGAACATGATCCGGTCGGCATATCCGGTGCCGACCTCGGAGTACATGGTCTGCACGTAATCCGGCTTGAGCCGGTAGTTGACGGCGACCGCGCTCTCGGAGAGCTGGATATCCTTCGAGTAGGAGGAAATCTTCTTGAATTCGGCCTTCTGGGTCTGGATCGACATGTCGTAGACGCTGTCGAAGATCGGCAGCTTGAAATGCAGGCCCGGATCGGCGATGCCGACCACCTTGCCGTTGCGCGCGATCACCCCGTGATATCCCTCCGGTACCGTGTACCACGATCCGAACAGGATCGAGAAACTGAGAAAAATGAAGCAAAACACCAGCATCCAGGCAAAAAGTTCCCTCAACCGGCCCATGACCCCCTCCACTTTGCGTGTTGCCAGCGGCCATGCTGATATCAAAAACGTTAAGAAGTGCTGAGCATGCCTTCCGCGCGCCCTGGTTGACGCCGGTCTTTTCCCGCGCAAACGGGGTATTGCCGCGAAGCGACCCGGCTGTCCATACTGCCGGAAACCGGCGTGACGCCGGATGGAACGATGCAGCGGGGATGGCGAGGCATGATCCGGACAGGAAAACAGTATCGGGATTCAATTCGCGACGGCCGGCAGGTCTGGATCAATGGCGAGCGGGTGAAGGACGTAACCGTTCATCCCGCCTTCAGGCCGCTGGTCGATATCCGGGCACGCATCTACGACATGCAGCATGACGCGGCGACGCGGGGCACGATGACCTATCGCGAGGGTGGCGAGGATTTCGCCATCGGCCTGAAGCTGCCGCATACGCAGCAGGACTGGCACGACAAACGCCGCGCCACCGACGCCGTGATGGACGATGTCGGCGGCGTCGTCACCCGGGTCGGCGACGAGACGGTCGGCGAGATGTGGTCGCTGCATGACGGCTACGACGTGCTCAACGAGGTCGATCCGCAATTCTCGAAGAACATCAAGACGCATATCGACCGGGTGATCCAGGCCGACCCGTTCCACGTCTCGGCCAATACCGATCCCAAGGGCGACCGCTCGAAACGCCCGCAGGACCAGGACCCCGACATGCTGCTGCATGTGGTCAAGGAAACCGATGCCGGGATCGTGGTGCGCGGCGCCAAGTACGAAACCGCCGCCGCCTATGCCAACCAGGCCTTCACCAAGCCGACCATCGCCAACTGGGGCGACGCGGAGCTGTCGGATTATGCCGTCGGGTTCATCTGTGACCTGGGCTCGCCGAATCTGAAATTCATCTGCCGCACCGGCTTTGCCGGCCGTGCCCCGGCCGAGGATTACCCGCTGGCCAACCGCTTCGACGAAGTCGATACGCTGGTGATCTTCGACAATGTGCTGATCCCCTGGGAGAACGTCCTGTTCTTCCGGCATACGAAGGCGGCGACCTTCATCCGGGCGACGCTGCATCGCTACAGCGCCTTCGCCTTCGTGCAGCGCAACCTGCGCGTTGCCGACATGCTGATCGGCGCGGCGCTGCTGAATGTCCGCCAGACCGGGCTGGAAAAGCAGCAGGCGGTGCAGGAGAAGCTGGCGCAGCTTGCGGTCTATCGCGAGGGCATCAACGCCCATCTGACCGCGGCCATCGCCACCGCCGAGACCAGTCCGGCCGGACTGCTGATGCCGAACCAGTCGCTGCTCTATACCGGCCGCGTGCATGCCTGCACCGGCCTGCCGGTTGCCATGCATATCGCCCGCGAGCTGTGCGGCGGGCAGATCTGCGTGACCCCGGACGCCGCCGCCTTCCGCGACCCGGAAACCGCGCCCTGGCTGGAAAAATTCTATTCGATCAACGACGACTGGCAAGCCGAGGACCGGCGCAAGCTGCTGGCCTTTGCCCGCGACCTCATCAATTCCGACTATGCCGGGCACCGGCTGACCTTTCAGCTCTTCGCCCAGTCGCCGCCCTTTGCCCATCTGGCGGCGGTCTATCGCAATTTCGACTTCGCCGGCGCCGCCGATTTCGTGCGCCGTTCGGCGGGCCTGTCGGATCGCATCATGGGTTCCAGGAAGAAGGCCGCGCCGAAATGACCACGCATACCCGCATCCGCATGTTCAACACCCGCGACACCTATCCGGGCCAGACGCTGAACAACGACCTGTGTCAGGCGGTGCGCGCCGGCAATACGGTCTATCTGCGCGGCCAGGTGGGCACCGATTTCGACGGCAACACGGTCGGCATCGGCGACCCGGCGGCACAGACCGACCAGGCGATGAAGAACGTCAGGCAGCTTCTGGACGAAGCGGGGGCGCGGCTGGAGGATGTGGTGAAGATCGTCGTCTACATCACCGACCGCGCCTATCGCGAGCCGGTCTACCAGGTTGTCGGACGCTGGCTGAAGGGGGTCTTTCCGGTCTCCACCGGGCTGATCGTCAACGGTCTGGCGCGGCCGGAATGGCTGATGGAGATCGAGGTGACCGCGGTCATCCCCGACGAGCGCGCCGGCGGCGCCTCGTCATGACGTTTTCCATCGCCGCGCGCTGCCCGCTCAGCGGCCAGTTCGGCATCGCCATCTCGT
>JAHELM010000505.1 GCA_024644185.1 Rhodospirillales bacterium
GCCGGGCGCGGCTGGCTGGCCGAACTGTGGCCGTTCGGGCCGGTCTGGCAACCGGTTTCGGCCTTCGCGGCGGCGGCGCTGTTCGGCATCGCGCTGGGGGCGACGCAGCCCGGCACGGTCTTCCCCGATACCGGCGATGTCATGCAGCAGGCGGCGGAAAGCGTTGCCTTTGGCGTCGATCCCGGCATGGAGGCCGGACAATGAGCCCGCGCCTGACCCGTGGCCTTGCCATTGCGCTGGTGGTCTCGATCGCGCTGAACATGTTTCTCGGCGGAATGATCGCCTCGGCCTGGATCGCGCGGCGGCACTTCCAGAACGAATTCCGCCCGGGCGGCGAAAGCGGCGCCATGGCCGGACCGTCCGAGATGCGCCGTGGGCTGACGAAACTCGATCCCGCCGCCCGGCAGACCGCCCGCCGGGAGCTGGAAAGCCATCGCGATGCGTTGCGTCAGGCCGGCGGCGACATGCTGCGGGCCCGGCGGGACTTGCAGGAGATTCTGCGGCAAGACGAGATCGATCCGGCGGCACTCGACAAGGCTTTCGCGGAAATCCGCCGCACCAGCGACGCCGCCCAGGCTGAGACGCACCGTGCGCTGGCGGATATCGTCATCCAATTGCCGCCCGATCAGCGCCGGCGGTTTCTCGAGGCGGCGCTGCGTCGCGGCACCGGCGGCGATCGCCGGCCGGATGGCCCGGAGCCCGGAAATTAGTCCGTTTTTCCGTCCGACGGTTTTTCCGCCAGCGTCAGCGCCGCCGAATTCAGGCAGTAACGCTTGCCGGTGGGGGCGGGGCCGTCGTCGAAGACATGGCCAAGATGCGCGTCGCAGCGTGCGCAGACGACCTCGGTCCGGACCATGAACCAGCTGACGTCGCGATGTTCCTCCACCGCGTCGGCCGAAACAGGCTGCCAGTAGCTGGGCCAGCCGGTGCCGGAATCGAATTTCGTTTCGGAATCGAACAAAGGGTTGCCGCAGCAAATGCAGGCATAGGTGCCCCGGGTCTTCGAATTCCAGTATTCGCCGGTGAAGGGACGCTCGGTTCCCTTGGCCCGGGTTACCCGGTATTGCTCGGCATTCAACTGGCGCTGCCATTCGGCGTCGCTCTTGCGGATCTTTTCGCTCATTTCTCGGTTCCCGTCATGTCAGCCCGCGAACCCGGTTGAGAATCCGGTGCATTCCGCATTCGCGGATGCCCAGCTCGTCCAGATGGATCACGGTGTTTTCCAGATAGTCGCGGTTGGACCCCAGCCGCCCGCTGGCCTTCGCCAGATGCCGGGCGATGGTGTCGAGCGGCAGCTTGCCGGCATAGCGCGGCCCCTGGGGATTGATCACCCAGGTGATCGCCCGCGTGCGGTCGGCGCCGCAGCGTATCGGTATCCAGCGGGGCAGATAGCCGTCGCTGATCATCTCGCGCTGCCACAGCAGGGACAATTCGCTTTCCCGCATTCCGGCGGCGATCCGGTAGGCGATGCCGCGGCACGATCCGCCGCGATCCAGCCCCAGCACCAGTCCCGGATTGTCTGGCGTGCCGCGGCCGAGCGGCGTCCACAGGCAGAAGCTGCGATGCCAGCCATGAATTGTCGCGTGCCGCCGCTCGACGAATTCGAAGGCCGGGTTCCACATCAGCGAACCGTAGCCGAAAACCCAGATATCGGCGTCGGGCGGCAACCCGTCCAGCATGCACCGCAGGGACGCTGCGCGCTCGGCGTCGGTGTTGGGGCGGAATACGCCCAGGCGGTCACCTTCTTCCGCCAGTTCGGCGAACAGACCGTTCCGAATGGTCTCGCGGCTGTAGGTCATGGCGAACAATATGGCGCGTCAAAGCCGCCCGTCATAGGCCCGCGGGGTAATTTCCGCGGCGATAATGGTGAAACTGTCGGCGGCAAGGCCCCTGCGCACGGCCTCGGCCAGGCTGACGCGGTCGCGCACGGTGGCCCCGTATCCGCCCAGCGCGCGGGCGACGGCGGGAAAATCGGTGCCGGGAAAATCGACGCCGAAATTCGGCAATTGCGCCTCGCGCTGCTTTTTTTCGATCAGCGCCAGCGAGCGGTCGACATAGACGACGATGACCACGGGCAGCTTCAGGTCGCGCAGCGTCGTCAACTCGCCCAGAACCATCTCCAGCCCGGCATCGCCGGTGAACGCGACCACCGGGGTCTCCGGCGCCGCAAGCTTCGCGCCGATCGCCAGCGGCAGGGCGCAGCCCATGGTGGCGAACCCGGTCGATTGCAGCAATGTACGCGGCGCGCGGCAGCGCCAGACATGGCTCAGCAAGATGCGGTGGGCGCCGCTGTCGACGGTGGCGATGCCGTGATCCGGCAGATGCTTGCGCACCTCGTCGGCAATCGCCGCCGGACCCCACTCCTCGTCGCCCCGGAAGGCCGCCAGCAGCGCATCGCGCGCGCGGGCCGGCTCGCCATCCGGCCAGGACTCCGGATTCGCCGCCAGATCCCGTGCCAGGGCCTCCAGGCTGGCCCCGATATCGCCGACGAAGCCGATGCTGGCGGTGTGGACGTAATGGGTGTTCGGCGTGCCGG
>JAHELM010000057.1 GCA_024644185.1 Rhodospirillales bacterium
CCAGGCGCGATAGCATTTCTCCAGACGCAGGCATTCGATCGCCCGGTAGCCGCAATTGGCGATACCATGCGGGGCCCCGGCCTGCATCAGAACCTCGTAGACCCGCGCGGCGCATTCCACCGGGACATGCAGCTCCCAGCCCAACTCGCCCACATAGGTGACCCGAAGGGCAGTGACCGGCGCGCCGGCAATATGGATCCGCCGGACCGCGCCGAAGGGGAACGCCGCATTGGAAACGTCGTCCCGGGTCACCGCCGACAGCACGTCGCGGGCCCGCGGGCCCATCAGAGACAAGACCGCGTTGGAGGACGTAACGTCGATCAGTCGCGCATCCGCGCCGTCGGGAATATTCGCCTGTATCCAGGCGAAGTCGTGGGTCGCGAAGCCGGTTCCGGTGACGATATAGAAACGGTCTTCCGCCAGCCGCGCGACAGTCAGGTCGCATTCGATGCCGCCTTTGCGGTTCAGCATCTGCGTATAGGCGAGCCGTCCGGGAGATCGCGCCAGATTGTTGGCGCAGATCCGGTCCAGCGCCGCCTCGGCATCGCGGCCGATCACCATGAACTTGGCGAAGGAGGTTTGGTCGAACAGGCCGACCCGCTCGCGCACGGCCTTGTGCTCCTCGCCGACATGGGCGAACCAGTTCTGCCGGTCGAAGGAGTAGACGTCGTTCGCCTCGACACCCTTCGGTGCGAACCAGTTCGGCCGTTCCCAGCCCAGCTTCTCGCCGAAGCAGGCGCCCTGTTCCCGCAGACGGTCATACAGCGGCGAGCGGCGCAGCGGGCGGCCGCGGCGGTGTTCCTCGAACGGCCAGGCCACGGTGTAGTGCTTGCCGTACATTTCCAGCGTCCGCGTGCGCACCCAGTCGATGTCGCGATGCGGCTGGCCGAAACGGCGGATATCCACCGGCCACAGATCGAAGGGCGGTTCGCCGCCGACGATCCACTCGGCCAGCGCCTTGCCGGCGCCACCGCCCGAGGCAATCCCGAAGGCGTTGAAGCCGGCGCCGACGAAGAAACCACGGCATTCCGGCGCCTCGCCGAGGATGAAATTGCCGTCCGGGGTAAAGCTTTCCGGCCCGTTGACCAGTTGCTTGACGCCGGCATGCTGCAAGGCCGGCACACGGCCCAGCGCCAGCTCCATCATCGGCTCGAAATGGTCCCAGTTCTCGTCCAGCAGCGAAAAGTGAAACTTCTCGGGAATGCCGTTCTCGGCCCAGGGGATCGGGTTCGGCTCGTAGCCGCCCATCACCAGTCCACCGACCTCTTCCTTGTAATAGGTCAGCCGATCGGGGTCGCGCAGTGTCGGCAGATTGCGCGGCACGCCCTCGATTGCCTCGGTAACCAGATACTGGTGCTGCACCGAGACCAGCGGCACGGCAACGCCAACCATGGCGCCGACACGATTGGCCCACTGGCCGGCGCAATTCACAGCCACCGCGCAGGCGATGCGACCTTGCGTCGTCAGCACCGCGACGACGCGGCCATCCTTCGTCTCGATGCCGGTGACCTCGGTATCCTCGAATATCCGCACCCCGCCCTGGCGTGCGCCCTTGGCCAGCGCCAGGGTGATGTCGGACGGGTTGGCCTGACCGTCGGTCGGCAGGAAGGCGGCGCCCACCAGATCGTCGATCTGCATGATCGGCCACAGCTTCAGCGCCTCGGCCGGGGTCAGAAGCTCCATCTCCAGGCCGAAACTGTGCGCCATCGTCGCCTGGCGCTTCAGTTCGGTCATGCGCGCCTCGGTACAGGCCAGACGCAGCCCGCCATTCATTTTCCAGCCGGTGGCCTGGCCGGTCTCCTTCTCCAGCCGGTCATACAGGGCAACCGAATGCCCGAGAAGCTGGGTGATGTTGGCGCTGCTGCGCAACTGCCCGACCAACCCGGCGGCGTGCCATGTGGACCCGCAGGAAAGTTTCCCCGCCTCGATCAGCACCGTATCCGTCCAGCCCTCCTTCGCCAGATGATAGGCGGTGGAACAACCGACGATGCCGCCGCCGATGACAACGGCCCGGGCCTGGGTAGGGAATGCCGCCATGAAACGACCTCACAGTGAAAGGAATTCGCCATATACCCGTTCGAACCGCGCCAGGTTCGAACGGGTATAGGCAACGAAATCGAAATCGAGTTCGGAGTGGATCTCGGAAATCATGCTCCACATGGTCTCGCGCAGCAGCGAGGCGCATTTCATCGCCGCGTAGCGCCGCCGGAATCCGCCATCAGGCGGATGCCCGAAATAGGCCTGCAGCATCCGCGCCTCTAGCGCCGGCGGAAATTCGTTGTTCGAAGCCAGGTTCGCCAGGTCGAACAGCGGGCTGTTGAACCCCCCATAGTCCCAGTCGACGAGCCACAGCCGGTTCCCGTCGTCGATCAGATTGGCGGCCAGCAGGTCGTTGTGGCCATAGACCAGATCGACCGGGCCGACCTCCTGTTCCAGCGATTCGGCGATTTCCATCAGACGCGGCAGTTCCGGCACCATGCGGCTGTTGCCCTCGCGCAGGCTGGCGGCGTAGTCGCGCAGAACGTGGAACACCCAGAACACCAGAGAAGGCCCGCGCAGATGACGCGGCAAGTCGCGATGGACGCGGCGCACCAGCTCGACGACGCGGTCCAGATTCTCAGGCCGTCGGACATCCTCGGGCGCGAAAGTCCTGCCCTCGATGAAACGCAGCACCAGGGCACCCGGCTCGGCATGCACAACCTCGGGCGAAATTCCCGCCGCATGGGCGGCACGACTGGCGGACAGCTCGTTGAAGCGCATGACCTGATGCAGCGGGATGTCGCCGCCGACACGCACGACGTATTTGCCGCGCCGGTCCTCGACCACGAAATTGACATTCGTGATGCCACCCTTCAGCGGCACCGGATCGACCGGCCCCTGCCAACAGGCGAGATTTCGGGCCTTTTCACGCGCGGCGTCGGTCATGCGGTCGCCCCTTCCGCGGCCAGCCCGAGGCGGTGGCGCATCCGCATGCTGCCGGCCGCGATCAGCCGGTCGGCGATGATGGCGATGAAGGCGACCGACAACCCGGCGACGATGCCGCGCCCGGTATCCGCCTTGGTCAGCGCGATATAGACCTCCTGGCCGAGGTCGCGAGTGCCGACCAGCGCGGTGATGACCAGCATGGAGAGCGCCAGCATGAT
Source organism: Rhodospirillales bacterium (assembly GCA_024644185.1). GTDB lineage: Bacteria > Pseudomonadota > Alphaproteobacteria > UBA8366 > JADFVY01 > JAHELM01. Next base: position 3,144 of record JAHELM010000057.1, read on the forward strand.
CGTCTGGTTGATGCCCAGCATGATTTCGGGAAGCGCCAGCGGCAACTTGATCTTCCACAGCATTTGCCGGCGCGTGCAGCCGGCTGCGATGCCGGCCTCGATCAGTTGCGGGTCGATCTGGCGAATTCCGTGCGCGGTGTAACGGACCGCCGGAGCCAGCGCATAGACCACGACCGCGATCATCGCCGAAAAATCGCCAACCCGGAACAGCATGACCACCGGCATCAGATAGACGAAGGACGGCAGCGTTTGCAGCGTGTCGATGACCGCCCGCACCACCCCGCCCAGACGCTCGCGCTCGGCCGCCGCGATGCCGACGGGCACACCGATCGCGGTGGCGATCAACACCGAGATGCCGCACAGATAGACGGTAATCATCGCCTTTTCCCACTGGCCGGTGATGACCACCAGCAGCGCCAGTCCACCGGCCAGCAGCGATAACCGCCAGCCGCCCAGCCGCCAGCCGGCAACTGCCAGCAGCCCGACGACCACCGCCCACGGCAAGCCGATCAGAAAGCGCTTGAACGGAATCAGCACGCCCAACAGCATCGCCGTCTTCACCGCCTCGAGCGCATCGTAGAAATTGACGTTGATCGCCTCGACCAGCGAAGCCCAGAACGTTCCGGTGGTGACCTGCAAGGCCTTGGGATAGGCCTGAATTCCCGGCATGACGAGGCCCGCCAGGCCGGTAACGACGATCCAGCCCAGGGCAACGACCAGCCAGGGATGGCGGGCTATCCAGCCGCGCGCCGGATCTTCGTGCACCGGTGGCGGGCGGGTGGCAAAGGCCTGGCTCAGCCTGTCCAGTGCCACGGCCAGCACGACGATGGCGATGCCGGCTTCCAGCCCGCCGCCGATATCGAGACGCCGCAGTGCCGCCAGCACGTCGAAACCCAGCCCGCCGGCACCGATCATCGAGGCGATGATAACCATGTTCAGCGACAGCATGATCACCTGATTGACGCCGACCATCAGCAGCGGCATCGACGCGGGAACCAGAACCTTCCACGTCAATTGCCGCCTTGTGCAACCGACCATGCGGCCGAAATCGACGATCTCGTCCGCCACCGAGCGCAGGGCCAGCATGGTGACCCGCACCATCGGCGGCATGGCGTAGATGATCGTCGCGGCCATTGCGGCCACCGGCCCGAAGCCGAACATGAACAGGATGGGCACCAGATAGGCGAATACCGGCACTGTCTGCATCAGGTCCAGCACCGGCTTGATCGCACGCTCGAACCATGGAGACCGATAGGCGACGATGCCCAGCAGCAGGCCGCCGGCCACCCCGATCGGCACCGCGACGACGATGGAGGACAGCGTGATCATGGCGCTGTTCCACTGGCCGAACATGGCGAGATAGAGGAAGCAGCCGCCGACCAGCGCCGCCAATTTCCAGTCGCGGGCGTAATGCCCCATGGCGACCACGGCCCCGATGACCGCCAGCCAGCTTAGCGGTGGCGTAATCTGGACCGCATCGGATCCCTGTCCCTGCATCAGGCCGGTGCTGAGCAAACCGGTGGCGAGCCCCAGCGGCCAGTCCAGCAGCCAGGCGATCGAGCGTGTCAGATCGGTGAAGCTGAACAGGCCAAAGCTCGCGTCGTTGATCAGCCATTTCATGAAATCGGTGATCTCAAACCGGATCGGCCAGATCCAGTCCCGCGGATACTCATGCGCCCAGGGCACGAGATCGCGCGTCGCCCAGGCGAACAGGATCGACGCCCCCAACGCCAGCGCCCAGATCGCGCGGCCGTCGCGCAAGAGTGCAGGGGCCGCCGTATTCACGGCGCTGCTCGCCCGGCCGGATCGCGGCCGACCAGCACGGCGATTACCGTCTCGCGGTCGATCCGGCCGACCACGGCACCATCCGGCCCGACCACCGCGAACGGGCGGTCCGCCGCCTCGACCTGGGCGGCAATGGCTGCAATCTTCGCATCCGCCGATACCTGACCGGCATAATCGCCACCCGGCGGCAGCATCACCGAGGCCGCCGAGAGCACCTTGGCGCGCGGAATGTCGCGGGTAAATTCCGCCACGTATTCCGTAGCCGGCGCGGTTACCAGTTCTTCGGGAGAGCCGATCTGGATGATCCGCCCGTCCTTCATGATGGCGATACGGTCGGCCAGACGGATCGCCTCGTCGAAATCATGGGTGATGAAGACGATGGTCTTGCGCAGCATTTGCTGAAGCCGCAAGAACTCGTCCTGCATCTCGCGCCGGATCAGCGGATCGAGGGCGGAGAACGGCTCGTCGAGGAACCACAATTCCGGCTCGACCGCCAGCGACCGCGCGATGCCGACTCGCTGCTGCTGGCCGCCGGACAGCTCGCGCGGATAATAGCCTTCACGCCCCTGCAACCCGACAAGCTCGATCACCTCGCGGGCGCGCGCCTCGCGCCTGGAGCGGTCAACACCCTGAACCTCCAGCGGGAAGGCGACATTGCCCAGCACGGTCATATGCGGCAGCAGGGCGAAATGCTGGAACACCATGCCCATCTTGCGGCGGCGGATCTCGATCATCTCGGCCTCGCCGGCCTTCAGAAGATCGCGACCCTCGAAAAGGATTTCGCCGGCTGTTGACTCGATCAGCCGCGACAGGCAGCGCACCAGCGTCGACTTGCCGGAGCCGGACAGCCCCATGATGATGAATATCTCGCCCTGGCGGACCTCGATATTGGCGTCACGGACGGCACCGATCAGCCCGGCGGCGGCAATCGCCGCGTTATCCGGCGCATGCCCGTATCGCGCCAGAAAGCCGTCCGCGTCCGCGCCGAACAACTTCCACACGCCACGGCAGGCTAGCTTGACTGGCCTGTTCTCCACGCGCACCCCATCGTCCATAGAATTGAGTGGGAATAAGGGCGGGGCGGCCGCTTCTCGCGCAACCACCCCGCCCTGCCCTGACGAATTACTTGATCCAGGTCTTCCAGCGCGCCTCGTTGGCGTCGACCCAGGCGGCGACGACGCCATCCAGATCCTTGCCGTCGAGATCGACCTCGACAATCATCGCGCTCATCTCGTCGTTGTTGAGTTTGAACGCCTTGATCGCGTTGTAGGCACCCGGCCACTTGGTCTTCACGCCAGCCCAGCCAACCTTCCAGATCGGGCCGCGCGGCTTGCCGCAGTCATAGGCCAGATTCGGATTCGAACCCCATTTCGGATCCGTGTAGCATTCCGGCGTGTACTTCGGGAATTCCACCCATTCGCCCTGGTATTTCGCGGTCGCCCAGTGCGGCGTATAGATCCACAGCAGGATCGGCGCCTTGCGCTGATAGGCCGATTCCAGTTCGGCGAACAGCGCCGCATCGGTGCCGGCATGCACAACTTCGAAATTCAGGCCCAGCGCCTCGACGCGCTCGTCGTCATAGCCGCCCCACGTCACCGGGCCACCCAGATACCGGCCCTTCGGCGCGGTCTCGGGAACCGAGAACGCCTCGGCGCATTTGTTCAGGGCTTGCCAGTCGGGCAGGCCCGGGCAGCGTTCCTTCATGTAGAGCGGATACCACCACTCCTCGATCGCCTGCATCCCGGTCTCGCCGAAATTTTCGGTCTTGCCGGTCTTGAACGACGCGTCCATGGCATCGCGGCCGGTGGTTTCCCACATTTCCATGGCGACATGCAGATCGCCCGATTCCAGTCCGGCGAACTGGGCGATATAATCGGCCTGCACGTATTCGATATTGTAGCCGGCCTTCTTCAGAACCTCGCCCATGATCTTGGTGGTGATCAACTGGCCGGTCCAGTCATGCAGCGTCAGCTTGATGGGATCTTTCGATTCCACCGCGGCAAAGGCCGCCGCGGAAGCCATCAGCGACACCGCTACCACGCCACCGGTCACGGCGGCCCTTACGCGGTCGAACATCTATCGTCTCCCTGTTATGATTCCTTTCCGGCGGCTCTTCCGGCCGGTCCGGGCTGGTGCAGGGGGGTCATGAACCCTCCTCACCCAGGTCGATTGAAGCCTTAACCGCGCATTGATTCAAGAGAAAACTGGCAAAACTCCACATTTTTCCATAGAGTTTTCGCGTGAAGTCCACAGATTTCCACAAATAGGGCGTTCGGATACATGCATCGCACGGCACGGCAAAACGCAATTCTGCGCGAAATCGGGGGCACCGGATCCTGTTCCGTCGCCGATCTGGCGCGCCGACTCGACGTTTCCGGCGAGACCATCCGGCGCGACATCAAGCGGCTCGCCTCGGCGGGATTGTTGCGCAAGGTGCATGGCGGCGCGACCCTGCCCGGCCCGCTGCACGAACCCAGCTTCGACCAGCGGATGAACGAAAACGCCGCGGCCAAGGAAGCGATCGCACGCGCCGCGGCGGCCTACGTGACCGACGGCGATACCCTGGCCTTCGATACCGGCACGACCACCGCCTATGTAGCGCGCGCCCTGACGGCCCGGCGCGACCTTCTGGTCGTCACCAACTCGCTGGACATCGGGCGCACGCTGGCGTCCGACAGCGGCGCGCCCGGCCGCAACCGCGTCTACATGGCGGGCGGCGAGTTGAACGCCGAGATCGGGGCGGCGCTGGGCCCCACCGCGGTGGAATTCGTGCGGCAATTCCGCGTTCGCACGGTGTTTTTGTCGGCCGGGGCCATCGACGCCACGGATGGCGTCACCGACTTCGACCTGACCGAGGCGCTGTTCAGTCGCGCTCTGATCGAAACCGCGGAACGGGTGATCGTGGTCGCCGACCGCGCCAAGTTCAGCAAACGGGCGCTGGTCAAGGCCTGCGACTTCGACGCCATCGACATGCTGATCACCGATGCGCCGCCGCCCGCCGACCTGGCCGCCGCGCTCGATGCCGCCGGTGTGGTGGTGGAGGTGGCCACACCCGATAGCGACTGATCGTGCTATCATGGGTAACCGGCAAGCAGGAGGATCGTCACATGACAAATCGGCATGAATGCTTTGCCCGCCGCATGCTTTTGCTGTTTCTCGGTGTAGCCCTTATGGCCGCGCCCGCCGTGGCGCAGGCGCCGACGCTGGAGGGCAGCGCCTGGACCGGCGGCATCACCAATACCTCGAACGACCTGATCTGCCGCACCCATGGCTCGCATCCGATCGGTGACGGAAAGGGCTACGTTCTTGCCGCGGAAATCCGCAACGATCGATTGAGCGGGTTGCTGACGCCGACGCCGGAGAACCACAACCGCCACGAATACAAGGTTAGCGCCGTGGTGGCGCCGGGCCGCCGGCTGGAGCGGGGCGTGATCCAGTTCGGCTCCTATATCGCGCGGTTCGAGGGCGATATCGACGGCGACCGGTTCAAGGCGCGCTGGAACATGTCCGCGACCAGCGATATCGACTGCACCGGCACCGTCTTCATGACCATGACCAAATGAGAAAGGGCGCCGGATTTCTCCGGCGCCCCCCATCCATTTTGCGTTGCAGGCCGTAGTCTACAGCTTGCCCTCCAACGCGTTCAGGAACACGCGCTTCATGTCGCGGGCCTTCATCGGCCGCGGATTGCCGCCGGTCGAGGGGTCGGCTTCGGCCAGCTTCGCCACCGCGTCCGGCCGGTCGCCCGGCACGTTCATGGCCTTCAGCGTCATCGGGATACCCAATTCCTCGCGGAAGGCCAGAACCCAGTCCAGCAGCCCCTTATACGTCGTGGAACGGATACCCAGAACGCGGTTCAGCAGCGCAACACGGTCCTTGATGGCGGGCTTGTTGAACTGCATCACATAGGGCAGCAGAACCGCATTGGTCAGGCCGTGATGGGTGTCGTAAAGCGCACCGATCGAATGCGCCAGCGAATGTACCCCGCCCAGTCCCTTCTGGAAGGCGGTCGCACCCATCGAGGCAGCGACCAGCATGTTGCCACGCGCTTCGATATCCTTGCCGTCCTTGTAGGCTCTCGGCAGCGAGTCCTTGATCAGCCGCATGCCCTCCAGCGCGATACCCTCGGCCATCGGGTGATAGCCGGGCGCGCACCACGCCTCGAAACAATGGACGAAAGCGTCGACGCCGGTGGCCGCCGTGATGTGCGGCGGCAGACCGATGGTCAGTTCCGGATCGGAAATGACGATGCCCGGCAACATGCGCGGATGGAAGATGATCTTCTTCTCATGCGTCTGCTCGTTGGTGATGACGCTGGCCCGCCCGACTTCGGACCCGGTGCCGGCGGTGGTGGGCACGGCGACGACGGGGGCCAGCCCGGC
>JAHELM010000506.1 GCA_024644185.1 Rhodospirillales bacterium
CCGGCAACCAGCAGCGGCCCGCTGCCGCGGGCGATGGGATAGACATGGCTGAAATCGCCGACCCGATAAGCCTCGACCAGGATGGTGAAATACAGTCCGTGGACGATCGTCCCGGCCGCGATCCAGCCCCAGGTCGCAAGGCCCGGAAACGGCAGCGCGATCGCGAAGGGCAGCGCGCAGAGCGCCGAGATGCCGACGATCCGCGCCTGCATGACCAGCGGGTCCGCCGCCCGCTTGACGACGGCATTCCAGGTGGCATGCATCGCCGCGGCGGCCAGCACCATCGTCCCGGTGACCGGATCGAGTTCCATCATCCTATCCCAGTTGCAGCGCCACCACCCCGAGGGCGACCAGCCCGGCGGCGGCGATGCGGCGCCCGGCATTGCCGGACGCTTCCTTCAGCACGACGGTGCCGATCAGGGCGGCGAAGAGAACCGAGGTTTCGCGCAGCGCCGAGACATTCGCCATGCCGCCGCGCGACAGGGCGTAGATGACCAGGCCGTAGGCGGTGGAGGCCAGCAGCCCGCCGAGAACGCCCGACCGCAGGCTGCCCCGGCTCTGTCCAATAATGTGCGCCGGCCGCCGCAACAGCAGCCACAGCGTCATCGGCACCGCCTCCAGCACGTTCAGCCACAGGATATAACCCAGCGCCCCCTGCGCCGCGCGCACGCCGATCCCGTCGATCACGGTGTAGGCGGCGATGAAGGTGCCGGTGCCCAGCGCGTAGAACACCGGCTTGCCCGCGTGCCCCCGCGGCATTCCGCGCTCGAAGGCCAGGCTCATGATCCCGGCCGAGGCCAGCACCAGCCCGGCGGTCCCGGCGGGCGCCAGCGCCTCGCCGGCCATCGCCCAGGCACCCGCCGCCACCATCAGCGGCGCCGCGCCGCGGGCCAGCGGATAGACATGGCTGAGATCGCCATGCCGGTAGGCCAGCAGCAGGAATCCGTAATAGCCGTAATGCACCAGCACCGACAGCAGCAGGTAGATCCAGGACTCCGCCGCCGGCAGCGGCAGCAGCACGACCCCGGCAATGCTGACCACGCCGCCGGTCAGCAGCATCACCGCGAAGGTCGCGCCCCGCTCGCCGCTGGACTTGACCATGGCGTTCCACGCGGCATGCGCCAGCGCCGCCGCCAGGACAAGGGCGAAGATATCGGGTTGCAGGGCCATGCTGTCTCGAAGGATCCGTTCCGGCGGGGTCGCGGCGGGGCCGGATCGTAGACCGGCGGCGGGGGGGCGGCAAGGGGCGGCGGAGAGTTGCCACGGGTTATTCCGGATCGACGCGCGGACCCGGCCGAGCCGGCGAGAAAGAGGTAGCGATTATTAGGAGCCGGGACCCTGCGGGGAAGCGCGGAAAATTGGGGTTAGCGGCTTCTGCGCAAAAGGGGGTGCGACCACATCCCGGATTGTTACGATCTCGAGAGAAAAATTGGTATGTCATTGATTTCGCCGGATATTATCGTGCTCCATTAAGCTGCCGTTAGCGTTTGCGCGACAATCTGACGCATAACGGGGCGCGGTCGAACCTTTGCCAAGGGGGCGAATGGGGCATCGGCGGGCGCCCGGACCTGGAAAGGATTTCAAAGATGAGATGGACGATTTCGGCGAAACTGGTCGTCATGGGTGTCGTCGCCGCGGCGGCGCTGACCGTCATGGTGGCGCTTGCCTATAACAGTGACGTGCAGGTCAGCGGCGCACTGGAAAAGGTCACGTCGGAGACCCGCCAGCAGGGCATGCTGACCGAGCTTCGCGTGGCGGCGATGGAAATCGTTCTGGCGGCGAACAACGCCATGGTGATGCGCGCCAGCACCATCGACCGGGAACAGCAGGATGTTATCGACCGCGACTTTCGCATGTTCGACGAAAACGCGAAGAACCTGGAGGACTCGGCGCTGGAGGCCGGCGATCGCCATATGGTGACGGACGGCCGGGCGCTGGCCCGTTCGATCCGCGAGACGCTGGACAAGCTGAAGCGGGTGGTGAATGTGGATCTGCCGCGCGCCCTGAAGGAACAGGACAGCGCGGCCCTGCTGCAGGTCGATTCCAGCACCGATCAGCTGGGCGGCGTGCTCGACGATGCGTTGACCGAATTGTACAAGGCGAGCAACGGCGAGCAGGGCGCGGCGCTGACCGATGTGGACGACACCGTCAGCAGTGCCTCGAACATCTCGATGACCACCTATGCCGCGGGGCTTGCCATCCTGCTGACGCTGCTGGTGGTCGTCGGCCTCAGCATCACCCGGCCGATCAATCGCCTGACCAGGGTCATGGGCGACCTCGCCGGCGGCAAGCTGGGCACCGAGATCGAGGATCTGGGCCGTTCGGACGAGGTCGGCGACATGGCCGAGGCGGTCCAGGTGTTCAAGGACAACGCCGTCGAGAAGGTTCGACTGGAACAGGAACAGGTGACCACCAAGCAACGGGCCGAGCAGGAAAAGAAGCAGGCGATGATCGCGCTGGCCGACCGCTTCGAGCGTTCGGTCAAGGAGGTCGTCGACGGCGTGTCCTCGGC
>JAHELM010000058.1 GCA_024644185.1 Rhodospirillales bacterium
GCCGCATTCAGCCGCGCGGTGGCCGGCAGCGGCAGGGGCGACACGGTGAACTGCAGCGGGTCGCCGTCCGGATCGCTGGCCGAGAGGCGGAACCGCAATCCGCCGCCATAGGCCACCGTGCGGTCGCCGATCGGCGCCAGCACGGGCGGATGGTTGGCCCGGCGCACATGCACGCCCACCAGATCCGGCGCCGACCAGACGACGCCGTCATAGACCGTCAGCTCGGCGATATAGAGGCCCCGCGTATCGGCCGTGAAGACGGGCCGCGCCGCGGACGGGTCGGCAAACCCGGCGGCGCTGCCGCCCGGCCTTACGACGAAGCGCCAGAAATACCGCAGCGCCTGGCCGTCGGGATCGTGCGACGCCGTGCCGTCCAGCGTGACCATATCGCCGACCGAGGCCAGCTGGTCCGGGCCCGCGACGGCCACCGGCGGCGTATTGACGATGGTGACGATGACGGTATCGGGCGCCGAATCCTCGACCCCGTCATTGACCGTCAGCCGCACCGCATAGGGGCCGAACACGTCCGGCGTGAAACTGGCCAGCGCCCCCGGCCCGCCGGCGATGACCGCGGCACTGCCGGCCGGCACGCTGTCGAAGCTCCAGCGATAGCTCAGCGGGTCGCCGTCGGCATCGTATGAGCCGGCGCCGTCGAGCGCGACCGCGCGGCCCAGAACGACCGTCTGGTCCGGCCCGGCATCGGCCACCGGGGCCGTGTTGGCGAAGACCGCGACCGTGTCGGGGAAGCTGTCGATCTGCGCATCGGCGACGATCAGCTGGGCCACGTAGAGCCCGGTCGCATCGGCGGTGAACGACGGCCGCGCGGCGAACGGATCGTCGAGTACCGCATGACTGCCCGAAGGCTTGAAGATCAGCGCCCAGCGATAGGCGATTGCATGCCCGTCGGGATCGTGCGAGGCACTGCCGTCGAGCTGCGCCAGGGCGCCGCCGGGAACGCGGATTCCGGGCCCGGCATCGGCCACCGGCCGCAGATTGGTATCGTGGCCGATACCGGCCTCGCCGTCGCCATTGCCATCGGCCGTTCCGGTCTTGAACTCGTCGCCGGATTCCTCGCCGGATTCCTCGCTGGATCCCTCGCCGGATTCCTCGCCGGATCCCTCGCCGGATTCCTCGTCCTCGGCGCCGTGACCCTTGGCGATCACCACGAAGGACGGGGCGCTGGCGGCGGCGCCGTCATTGACCACGAGCTGCGCCAGATAGGTGCCCTCGCGGTCGGGCACCAGTCCGGCGACCGCCGAACCGGAATCGGTGAGCGCCGCATGGCTGCCCTCGGGCGCCGCCAGCAGCGACCAGCGATAGCTCAGCGCATCGCCATTGGCGTCGCGCGAGGCGCCGCCATCGAGGACCAGCGCCGTGCCGGGCGCCGACGCGGCACGCAGATCCGGCCCGGCATCGGCGACCGGCGGCAGGTTGCCGGTGCTGAACACCACGGTGTCGGGCGCGCTGTCCTGCGTGCCGTCGGAGACCACGAGCTGGGCCACATAGGTGCCCGGCAGGTCGGCGGTGAATCCCGTGCGCACCGAATCCGGCGCCGCGATCGCCGCGGCACTGCCGGCCGGCGCGCCAACCAGCGCCCAGTGCGCGATCAGCAAATCGCCATTGGCATCGGTCGAGCCGCTGGCGTCGAGCAGAACCTTCTGCCCTGCCGCGATCGCCTGGTCAGCCCCGGCCTCCGCCACCGGCGCCACATTGCCGTCGGTCACCAGTGCCGTGTCGTAGGCCACGGCACCGGACGGATCGGTTACCGTCAACTGCACCACGTAATCGCCCGGCCAGTCGAACAGCAGGAAGGCGCGGCGTTCCTCGTCCTCGCCGATCTGCCAGCGGGCGCCCTCGGGCGCGTGCAGCACGGTCCAGCGGAATTCCAGCGAATCGCCGTTGGCGTCTCCGGTCAGCTCGGCGTCCAGCGCCACCCGGCCCGGCGCGGAGACCGCCAGATCGGCGCCCGCTTGCGCCGCCGGCGCGACATTGCCGCTGCTGAGAATCACCTGGTCGGTCGCGGCCTCGCCGCTGCCGTCGCCCACCGTCAGCGCCGCCACATAAGCACCCGGCAGATCGGCCAGCAGGCGCGGGCGAACCGCGTCCACCGCATCGATCACCGCGGCGCTGCCAACCGGGGCCGAAACCAGTCGCCATTCATGGGTCAGCGCATCGCCATCCACATCGGAGGACAGGCTGCCATCCAGGGTCGCGGCCATGCCCGGCACGATCGCCGCGTCACGGCCGGAATCGGCGACTGGCGGCAGGTTTCCGGTGCTCACCAGCACCCGGTCCGGCGCGCTGTCCGCCGTGCCGTCATTCGCCACCAGTTCGATTTCATAGGTTCCCGGCAAGTCGAGCGTGAGGCTGGGCCGCACGGCTTCGCTGTCGCTCAACGCAACCGCGCTGCCGAAAGGCCGGCCGGCGATGCGCCAGGTAAACGTCACCGGATCGCCGTCCGGGTCGTGGGAGCCGCTGGCGTCGAGCACGATCGTCTGCCCCGGCAGCGCCGTCCGGTCGGCTCCGGCATCGGCGACCGGGATCACGTTGGCGCGCGGTTCCGCGTGGCCGTCGCCGTTGCCGGCGCCATGCTCGGTGTTGCCGTTGCCCCCGGCCATGCCGTTCGAGGACTTGGCCCGCGCGACGTCCGCCCCCGGGACCGACGCCGCCATCCAGACAAACGCGGCGGCGGCCGCAACAACCGTCACGCGCACAATCTTTGTCATTCTCTTGAAACCCTGTCGCTGAACCGTTTCGTTTTGGAAGGGAACGATCGCCGCGGAGGGCGCAAGCGAACACGCGCCGCCGGTGTCGGCACCGCACAACGCCTTTGAAATTGCACCGGAATTCCCGACACAATGCGAGCCCATGGCAGTCCCCTTCAGTATATGCCCTATCGTTCTTCATTGCCCGGCCGGCCACTTCGGGCCGTTACCAGTGCACCGGAATTTGCTCCCGGCGATTGCGTGCATGATTCCGATCTTGCGCTACCGTCGTCCAGCGATATCGCATCCGATAAGTGTAAAATTGATCGGAATATCCACAAATACAGGCGGGTTACCTGGCATGGTCCGTGCGCCCGTCGTGCCGTCGCTCTGGCGGCGGGTGAAGGTCCCAGTGGGGTTGCGTACCACCGCCGAGACGTCGCCGCCGGGCAAGGCACAGCAGTTGGACCGCGTGCGGTCGGCGATAGCCTTCCTTACCCCTCGCCCCGTTCGACCCGGTCCATTCCGGTGTATCGCCGCAGCCGGTCGAGTTCGGCTTCCAGCGCCCGGTTTCGGGCGGCGGTGGATCTGATGCCGGGTTCCAGCCACAGCCCGGTAACGCGCAGCGTGCCGGTGGCGCGGTCGCATTTCATGTCGATGCGGCCGATCAGGTCGTCGCCCTGCAGCAGCGGGAAGACGTAATAGCCGTGGGTGCGCTTCGCCGCGGGGACGAAGACCTCGATCCGGTAGTCGAAACCGAACAGGCGGCGGGCACGGGCACGATCGCGGATCACCGGATCGAAGGGGCTGAGCAGGCGCAGCCGTGACGGCGGGTCCGGCGCATCGGCGATGCGGGCCAGGAGATCCGGGCGGGCGAGCGCGGCGCGCGGGCGCGTACCGTCGGCGGGCTCGATTTCGACCTCGATCAATTCGCCGCCGGCGCGCCGGGCGACACACCAGGTCCGGGCCTCGTCTGGCGTGACCGCATCCCAGAAGGCGGCGATCTCGCCGGCGGTGGCGATGCCGAGACGATCCAGCGCGCCGGCGCAGAACCAGTCCACGTAATCGCCCGCGGCCGGTTCGCGGAGGGCCGCCGGGATCACCCGTTCGGCCAGGTCGTAGATCTTCTGGAAGCCCTCGCGCCGGGCAACCGCAAGCCGGCCCGTACGCCACAGATATTCCAGCGCGGTCTTCGACGGATGCCAGTCCCACCAGCCGCCGGGTACCGCCGCCGCGGCGCGTGGAGGGCGCAGTTGTCGCGCCAGCACCGGGCCCCGGGCGCGCACATGGGCGAGGATGTCGTCCAGCATGGGTTCGAAGGCATCGCTGTGCCAGCCCCGCCATCGCGCCCGCAGCCGGGCGGCGTCGCGTTCAAAGCGCAGGGCCCACCAGGGATAAAATTCGGTGGGCAGGATCGCCGCGTCATGGGTCCAGTTCTCGAACAGAGTCCGCTCCTGCTCCACGAGGCGCACCAGATCGGCCGGGGCATAGGTCTGGTTGCGGGCGAACAGGATCATGTGGTGGGCGCGCTTGACCGTATTGATGCTGTCGACCTGCACAAAGCCCAGGCGCGCGATCAGCGCGAGCAGGCCGGGCCGGGTAAGCCTGGCGGCGGGCGGAGCGGACAGGCCCTGCAAATGCAGGAACAGGCGGCGGGCCTGGCGGTTGGGGATGACGAGAGCCATGGGGTGTTATAGCGCGAAAGGCGGGGGATGTGGCGAGCGGGAAGCGGTCATCGGCCTTGCCGGAGAACCCCTTCCCCGCACAAAAGATCGACGGCGCGATGGGGAGGCGCCGTCATGAAAGTCTTGCCTTGGGGTGCGGGATTCAGCGTCCCACGTTGGCCGTGCCAGGGGAGTACGTGGAGGCGTCGCCCCGGCGCGGATCGAACGCCGTCAATGCGCGGTGGGCGCCGCGGCCTTGAGGACCTCGCCGGCGAGGGTGAAGTCGTGGCGGGCGAGATCGTCGACCGAGAGCACGCCGACCATCTTCCTGTCGCGGTTCATCACCGCCAGGCGGCGGAGATGCTTGCCTTCCATCTGCAGGGCCGCGTCGGCGCAGGATTGATCGTCGAAGCACCAGGCCACGTCCTTGCTCATGATGTCGCGGACGTGGGTTTTCGCCAGATCGCGGCCGTCGGCGACGGCACGAATGCAGATGTCGCGATCGGTGATCATCCCGGCCAGCTTCCCGTCCGTCCAGACGGGCAGCAAGCCGATATCGAGGTCGCGCATGGTCTTCGCGCAATCCTGGATCGTCGTGTCGGGTTTTACGGTTTCAATTCCGGCGGACATGCATTCCTTGACCAGCATCTGTCCCTCCATGGCTTGGGGTTGCACCCTCGGCGGAGGCGGCAGGGGAAACGGGCGTCGGAATCGGTGGTGCCGCGTCGCGGTTCCTGCCCGCCGGGCCGGGGGCATGATCGATGACGAGCAAACGTTCGGAAAAGCGCGGCGAACCGGGATGTCCCGGACGGATCCTCGCAAGTTCGCGATGATAGCACGGCGTCGATTATAATGAAAGTATGGTTAATTCCGCTGCCGCGCGCGCCCGGCGGTGCGGTTATTCGCCCAGCACGGCCACGCCGCCGAGGAACAGCACGCTGGCGAAATCGCGGTTCAGCGCGGCGCTGTGGAAATCCCGCATCTCGGCGCCTTCGCCATAGCGGACCCGGGCGCCGACCGGAATGTCCTGGCGGGGAATGGCCAGCCATGTGGCCGCGCCGGCCTCGTCCACCCGCAGGTAGGTGTAGTTGCCGGCGGCGATGGCCTCGGCGACGGTGCCGCCATGGGGCAGATCGGCCGGGTCGATGGCGGCGGCAACCGCGGGATGGCCGGGAGGCATCGCCGCGCCAGCCTGATCGCCGCCGGCGCTGTCGGGAATCGGCGGATGGCTGGGCGATCCGGGTCCAGCATCGCCGGGCGCCACCACGCTGTCGAGGAACCAGACCTCGGCGAAGGTGCGGTCCAGCGAAGAACTGTGGAAATCGGTCATCAAGGCCCCTTCGCCGTACTCGATCCGCGTGCCGACCGCGATCTCGCGCCGGGGGATGGCCAGCCAGGTCTCCGTGCCGTCCTGTTTTACCAGCAGATAGGTATAGGCGCCGGCGGCGATGACCTCGGCGATCTTGCCTTCATGGGGCGCGCCGGTCTGGCCGACAAGAACGGTGGCCGGGCGCGAGAGGGCCGACGGCGGGGCGGAGGGGACGAGCGGCGCCGCCAAGGCCGGCATTGCCAGCCCGAGCAGCGCGACCAGGGAAACCGAGAGCGTTTTCACCGGGAATATCCTTTGCTGAACCTGCGGTCCTGAACCCTTCCCGCGACCCTATTTCGCCCCGCCCGGTCCGGCATTGACATGGATCAGCCGCGCCCCGGCGCCACCCGGATTTGACGGCATTGACGCCCGGCGGCCGAAATATAGCTTATATTGGCGCGGAACGGGACTAGCGGTTCGACTCTGAAGCTCGGCACCCTGCGCGTCAGGCCGCCCCACTAGTTTAACTATTTGTTTGGGCTCAATTCTTTTCGACATTTGATCTCAATTTCATCGGACTCAAATGTCGGAATTGAACCACTAGGGAGAGTGCGATGGGACTGACCGGCGTCAATCATCTGGCCTTCATCACCAGGGACCTGACCACGACCATAAGGTTCTGGCGCGACCTTCTGGGCCTGCCGCTGGAGGCGGGGATTGGCCATGAGGGCTATCGCCAT
Organism: Rhodospirillales bacterium; assembly: GCA_024644185.1. GTDB lineage: Bacteria > Pseudomonadota > Alphaproteobacteria > UBA8366 > JADFVY01 > JAHELM01. The sequence continues at coordinate 6,419 of JAHELM010000058.1, forward strand.
TATTTCTTCCGGCTGGGCGACCAGAACCAGATCGCCTTCTTCGAATACGACGAAGCGCGGCCGATGGAATACAAGTTCCACGGCGAGCGGACGGCTGAGCCGCTGGGCTTCGACCACCTGTCGATGAGCGTCGGCACGGTGGAGGAACTGTTCGCCTTCAAGGACCGGCTGGAGGCGGCGGGTGTGAAGGTGCACGGCGCCGTCGACCACGGCATCATATGGTCGATCTATTTCTTCGACCCGAACAATATTCCGCTGGAAATTTCTTGGGAGACCATGGAAATCATGAAAACCCCGGCGATGGACGAGGTAAAGCCCATGGCCATCGTCGCCGAGGGATCGCAGCCGCAGCCGGGCCATTGGCCGGCGGTGACTGCCCCGACGCCGCGCAGCAAATTCGCCGCCCATGGCGGCAACGCCTTCACCATGCGCCAGACCTTCATTCGCGAGGGCATCGGCCGGCTGAAACCGGAATTCGTGGCACTGATGGAAGATCAGGTGTCGCCCGGGGGCGCGAAGACAGCCGCCGAGTGAGCTGGTGCCATGGCGCCAGATAACGCAGACCCCGGATCGGGGATCGGCATCGAGCCGCGCCGCCTGTGGCGTGGCGAGTTGCCACTTGGCCGGGCCTTCTGGACCTATGCCGTGTTCGGCGGACTGATTGTCAATATGACCACCAGCGCCCTGTTCCTGGTCCTGGCGATGAACCACCTGATAATCGCCGCGCTGATCGCCGGCTACGCCGTGTCGGTGCCCTATAATCTGATCGTGCTTGTCGGGGTGTGGCGATCCGCCGGCCGGTATCAGGGCGAACGCATCCATGCCGATCTCGCCCGCATCGTGACGCTGGGCTTGATGGCCGTGCTGAGCGTGACCTGAGGCAGTCTGCGCCAAGAACTGGCGCCATGGCGCCATGGCGCCGTGGCGCCAATGTCGCGGCGCAAAAAAAGGCCGGGCGCCCGTCGGAGCGCCCGGCCCATTGGTGTCCTGCGTGACCGTCAGAGCTTTTCGACGTCGCCACCGGCCCGGTCGAGGTCTTTCATGGTCTTGTCGATCGCCTTTTCCGCCAGGCCCAGCATCTCGTCGATCTGCGGCTTGGTGATGGTCAGCGGCGGCGACATGATCAGCGAGTCGCGCACGGCGCGCATGATCAGCCCGCCATTGATGCAATAGTCGCGGGCCCGCGTGCCGACCTTGCCGACCGGCGTGAACGTCTTGCGGGTCTTCTTGTCCTTGACCAGTTCGATGGCGCCGATCAGGCCCAGCGAGCGGGCCTCGCCAACCAGCGGGTGCTTGGCCAGGCGCTTCAACCCTTCCGCCAGATACGGGCCGGTTTCGCTGTGCACGCGCTCGACCAGCCCTTCGCGGCGGATGATCTCGATGTTCTTCAGGGCGACGGCGCAGGCCGCCGGATGCCCCGAATAGGTGTAGCCGTGGTAGAATTCGCCGCCCTTGTCGTAGAGGGTGCGGTGCACGCGGTCGCCGACCATAACCGCCGAGATCGGCAGGTAACCCGAGGACAGACCCTTGGCCATGGTCAGCATGTCGGCCTCGATGCCGAAGGCACCGTGCCCGAACCAGTGGCCGGTGCGGCCGAATCCGCAGATCACCTCGTCGCAGATCAACAGGATATTGTATTTCTTGCAGATCCGGTTGACCTCGGGCCAGTAGGTTTTCGGCGGGATGATGACGCCGCCGGCCCCCTGGATCGGCTCGCCGATGAAGGCGGCAACCTTGTCGGCACCCAGCTCCAGAATCTTGTCCTCTATCGCCTTGGCGCAGACGAGGCCGAACGCATCCGGGTCCATATCCTCGCCCTCGCCATACCAGTAGGGCTGGCGAACATGCTCGATACCGGGAACGACGCCGCCCTGGGCATGCATCGGCGCCATCCCGCCCAGGCTGAGCCCGGCCACGGTGCTGCCGTGATAGGCGTTCTTGCGGCTGATGACGACCTGCTTTTCCGGCTTGCCTTCCAGCACCCAGAAGTGCCGTACCATGCGCAGGATGGTATCGTTCGCCTCCGACCCTGAATTGGCGAAGAAGGCGTGGTTGAAATTCGGCGGCGTCAGTTCGCACAGTACCCGCGACAACTCGGTCGCCGGCACGTTGGTGGTCTTGAAGAAGGTATTGTAAAAGGGCAGTTCCAGCATCTGCTCGGCCGCTGCCTGCACCAGTTCGCGCCGGCCATAGCCCGCGTTGACGCACCACAGCCCGGCCATGCCATCCAGATAACGCTGGCCCTTGGCGTCCCAGATATAGACGCCGTCGGCATGGGTGATGATGCGGCCGCCGCCCTCTTCGTGCAGCGCCTTGTGATCGGTGAAGGGATGCATGTGATGCGCCATGTCCTCGCGGATCAGCGCATCGGCATCGTAATTGCGGCCCGGGCGGGCTTTGAGCACGTCGTCCATGGTCGTCGACTCCTGAGAGCTTGAGCTTATCCCTTGCGGAAGAAGGCGGCGCATTGCAGGCCCCTCCTGCGTTGACCGCACTATAGCGGTGGCGCAAGCCGCCGGCCAGTATTTTGTTCGGTTTTCAAAAAGAAAACATTTTTTGCCGATCGCGAATCATCCGTCGGCGACCATCCGCGCCGCCGTCTTGCGGCAGGCTTCGAGGACGGTCTCGGCGCTGTCAGTGTCCTCCATCGCCCGCGCGAGGATCATTCCGCCGATGCAGGTGGCGAGCAGCCCGAAGGCCAGCGTATCGGGGCTGCCGTGCCGGGCCGGCAGATACGCGGAAAACCGAGCGACGGCGGACCGCAGCGCCCGCGTATAGCTCCGCCGCGTCTCG
>JAHELM010000507.1 GCA_024644185.1 Rhodospirillales bacterium
GGGATATTCCTGATTCTGGCCTCGTGCGACCCCGCCGCGCATGGCAGCCTGATTTCCTTCACCGTCTGGTCGAGCGCCGCGCATGCCGCGGTGATGGCCGTCCAGGCCATGTCGGATGGCAACGAAATGGGCCACATGCTCGGCGACGTTCCGGCGCTGTTCCTTGTCGCCGTCGTATTGGGATATCTCAGTTCGGGAAGCGCCGTGACGGTACGCAGCTAGGGCAATATCCGATCCAACGGAACCGCCCCGGTTCCGTTGGATCGGATGAAATTGCCCGCCCGGCCGCCGTCAGATCGTGCGCCCGCCATCCACCGGGAACTCGACGCCGGTGATCATGCTCGCCTCGTCGGAGGCGAGGTAGAGCGCGGCGTTGGCGATGTCGTCGGGGGTGCTCATCCGGCCCAGCGGGATGCTGGCGATAAAGCGGGCCCGGTTTTCCGGCGTGTCGGGCACGCCCATGAATTGCTCGAGCAGGCCGGTGGCGCCGATCACCGGGCAGATCGCGTTCACCCGGATGCCGTCGGGCGCCAGTTCCACCGCCATGGATTTCGACACCAGATTCACCGCGCCCTTGGTGGCGTTGTACCAGGTCAGGCCGGGGCGTGGCCGGATGCCGGCGGTCGAGCCGATATTCAGGATCACGCCGCCGCCCGCCGCCCGCATCAGCGGCACCACCGCATTGGTCATCAGGAAGATCGACTTGACGTTGACCGCGAACAACCGGTCGAAGGTCGCCTCGTCGATGTTCAGCATTGACTGGTTGCGATGGGCGATGCCGGCATTGTTGACGACGATATGCGGGGATCCGAAGGCATCGACCGTGCGCCCGACGATGGCGGCGATGCCGTCGGCGCGGCTGACATCGGCGGTCACCGCGATGGCGTTGCGGCCGATCGCCGCCGCCACCCGTTTCGCCGCCCCGGCATCGATGTCGGCGACAACCACGCGGGCGCCTTCGCGCGCGAAGGTGCGGGCGATCCCCTCGCCGAACCCGCTGCCCGCCCCGGTGACGATGGCGATCTTGTCCTTGAGCCGCATTTCGAGCCTCCCGCCAAGACTACCTGTTGATCGACCGCCGCATGGTTGCGTATGGTCGGCGCCATCATTTCCCGCCATGGCGCGAAGGGCAAGACGGAACATGCCACGCGATCTCGAAGGCCTGCTGGTCATATCGCTGGAACAGGCGGTCGCCGCGCCCTATGCCGCCGGCCGCCTGGCCGATGCCGGGGCGCGGGTGGTCAAGCTGGAACGGCCCGAGGGCGATTTCGCCCGCCGCTACGATACCTGCGTGAATGGCCTCAGCGCCTATTTCGTCTGGCTGAACCGCGGCAAGCAGTCGATGCGCTTCGACCTGAAGGATGCCGGCGACATCGCGCTGGTGCGGCGCATGGCGGCGAAGGCCGACGTGTTCATCCAGAACCTGGCGCCCGGCGCCACCGCGCGCGCCGGGATCGGCAGCGAGACCCTGCGCGCCGCCAATCCGCGCCTCGTCACCTGCGACATCAGCGGCTACGGACAGACCGGCCCGTATCGCGACATGAAGGCCTACGACCTGCTGGTGCAGGCGGAATCGGGGCTGGCCTTCGTTACCGGCACGCCGGACTCGCCGGGCCGCGTCGGCGTTTCGGTCTGCGATATCGCCGCCGGCATGTACGCCCACCAGGCCATCATGCAGGCGCTGTACGCGCGGGAACGAAATGGCGTGGGGCGCGGCATCGAGGTGTCGCTCTATGACGCCATGGCCGACTGGATGAACGTGCCCTGGCTGCAATACAGTTACGGCGGCGTTACGCCGCCGCGGCCGGGGCTGCATCACCCGACCATCGCGCCCTATGGCGCGTACGCTTGCGGCGACGGGCTGGCGGTTCTGATCTCGATCCAGAATGAACGCGAATGGCGGAGCCTGTGCGACGGCGTGCTGATGCGGCCGGAGATCGCCGGGGATGTACGCTTCGCCACCAATCCCGCCAGGGTCGCCAACCGCCCGGCGCTGGACGCGGCCATAGCCGGGTCCTTCGGCGCCGCCCCGCGCGCCGAGATCATCCGCCGGCTGGAGGCGGCGAAGGTGGCCTATGGACGGCTGTCCACCCTGGAAGATCTCGACCGTCATCCGCAGAACCGCTACATCCGCGTCGCCACCAGCGCCGGCGAGGTGCGGGTAATCGCCCCGCCGCCGATCGTCCCCGGCATCGAGGAACGCTATGGCGCCGTCCCCGACATCGGCGAACACGATGCCGCCATCCGGGCGGAATTCAGCGTGGGCTAGCGCGAACCCGTCACCCGGAAAAAACCAATTATCTTTTTGGTTCATGCCTCTAGGCGGAACAAATCGGCTTCTTCGATTGACAGCATTCGATTCATCGAACGATACTTCCCCCTCAGGAGGATCGGCGACGCCCGATAATTGCGCCACGGAAGCGCGGGGGGTCGTCCACGAACAACTGGGAGGACGAACATGAATCGCTTCATATCGGGCGCGAGCCGCCGCACTTTTCTCAA
>JAHELM010000059.1 GCA_024644185.1 Rhodospirillales bacterium
TGGATCAGAAATCCATGCCGCCCATGCCGCCCATGCCGCCCATGCCGCCGTCGGGCATCTGCGGTCCCTTGCGGTCCGGCTTCTCGGCCACCATGGCTTCGGTGGTCACCAGCAGGCCGGCGATCGAGGCCGCGTCCTGCAGGGCGGTACGCACGACCTTGGTCGGGTCGATGATGCCGGCCTTCACCAGGTCCTTGAACTCGCCAGACTGGGCATCGAAGCCCCAGTTGTACTCGTCCCTGTCGAGGGTCTTGCCAGAGATCACCGCGCCGTCTTCGCCGGCGTTCTCGGCGATCTGGCGCAGCGGGGTCTGCAACGCCTTGCGCACGATCTCGATGCCAAAGCGCTGGTCATCGTTGTCGGCCTTCAGCTTGGCGAGGCCAGTGGAGGCGCGGGCCAGGGCGACACCGCCACCCGGGACAATGCCTTCTTCCACGGCCGCGCGCGTCGCGTGCAGCGCGTCGTCCACGCGGTCCTTGCGTTCCTTCACTTCCACTTCGGTGGAACCACCGACGCGGATGACGGCCACGCCGCCCGCCAGCTTCGCCAGGCGTTCCTGCAGCTTCTCGCGGTCGTAGTCCGAAGTGGTCTCCTCGATCTGCGCCCGGATCTGCGCGCAACGGCCCTGGATGTCGGCCTTCTTGCCCGCGCCTTCGACGATCGTGGAGTTTTCCTTCTCGATCAGCACCTTCTTTGCCTTGCCGAGCATCGCCAGCGTGACGTTCTCCAGCTTGATGCCGAGATCGGCGCTGATCACGGTGCCGCCGGTCAGGATGGCGATGTCTTCCAGCATCGCCTTGCGGCGATCGCCGAAGCCCGGCGCCTTCACCGCCGCGACCTTCAGGCCGCCGCGCAGCTTGTTGACAACCAGGGTCGCCAGCGCCTCGCCTTCGACGTCCTCGGCGATGATCAGCAGCGGACGGCTCGACTGCACGACCGCTTCGAGCACCGGCAGGATGGCCTGAAGGCCGCCCAGCTTCTTCTCGAACAGCAGGATGTAGGGGCTTTCCAGCTCGACCAGCATCTTCTCGGCATTGGTGATGAAATACGGCGACAGATAGCCGCGATCGAACTGCATGCCTTCGACGACGTCCAGCTCGGTATGCAGGCTCTTGGCCTCTTCCACCGTGATGACGCCCTCATTGCCGACCTTCTCCATCGCCTGGGCGATGAAGTCGCCGATCTCGCGCTCGCCATTGGCCGAAATGGTGCCGACCTGGGCCACTTCCTGGCTGGTCTTGATCTTCTTGGCGCGCTTCTTCAGGTCCGCGACGACAGCCTCGACCGCCAGGTCGATGCCGCGCTTCAGGTCCATCGGGTTCATGCCCGCGGCAACCGCCTTGGCGCCCTCGCGAACGATCGACTGGGCCAGAACCGTGGCCGTCGTCGTGCCATCGCCGGCGATGTCGTTGGTCTTGCTGGCGACTTCGCGCACCATCTGCGCGCCCATGTTCTCGAACTTGTCGGCAAGCTCGATTTCCTTGGCGACGGTCACGCCGTCCTTGGTGATGCGCGGCGCGCCGAACGACTTGTCGAGCACGACGTTGCGGCCCTTCGGACCCAGCGTAACCTTGACCGCATTGGCCAGGATGTCGACGCCGCGCAGCATCCGCTCGCGCGCATCCGACCCGAATTTGACTTCTTTGGCTGCCATTGATTTGCCTCTTCAATCTGTCGCCCGGCGCTGCCGCCGGGCCGGTGATCCCTGGTACCGCCCGCGGGCGGCAAGGAGAACGGTGGAGAAGTGCGCCGAGGCGCTTACTTCTTGCCCTCGATGATTCCCATGATGTCGGATTCCTTCATGATCAGCAGCTCTTCGCCGTCGATCTTGACCTCGGTGCCCGACCACTTGCCGAACAGGATCCGGTCGCCCTTCTTGACATCCAGCGGGGTGACCTTGCCATCCTCGCTGCGCGTCCCGCTGCCGACGGCGATGACTTCGCCCTGCATCGGCTTTTCCTTGGCGGTGTCGGGAATGATGATGCCGCCGGCGGTCTTCGCTTCCTCTTCGAGGCGGCGGACGAGCACCCGGTCGTGCAAAGGCCTGAATTTCATTCTATTCCTCCTGCGATCCCTGATATGAATTTCCGTCCCTGCCGGGCTATAGTGGCTTGGCGCCGCTGTTAGCACTCTCCGACAGTGAGTGCCAGCGATGTAAGAGGTGACCGCGCCACTGTCAAGCAGGCGGTGGCCGTCAGAGCGAAAAATCGTGACACGGCGCGGCGGTCGATTGGCAGCACTCGACGCATTCTGCTGCCATCTCATTGGAATTAAATATTTTTTTATATTCGAGCGGTAATCTCGGAGAGACTGGAACGAAATTCCGGGCGAAGCGATGCCCCTGAATGGGAGTCCGTCACCGATGACCGATCTCGAACGGCAGTTGCACGATTACCGGCTGACCACGGCGGAGATTCTCTATCGCCTTCCCGATCATCCGGGGCTGCTCCAGAGTTTTGTCTGGCAGACCCTGGACATCGCGCCGCGCTATCCGGTGCTGAGGAAATTTCTCGACCACTGGCGGGTTCATATCGACGCGCCCCTGCATTCGGTGCGAATCGCCCAGCGCGGCGTGGTGGCGGCGGCTGAATTCCGCCTCGCCAATTGCGAGCTGCGGCTGCACTGACGCGGATGTGCAGGAAGGCGGTCGCGGCAATCCGCCGCGCCGGTTGGGCCGCCCACGGCGCTGGCTTGCGGCGGGGTGGCTGGCTATAGTCGCGGCGAGACCGTCTCCGAGGGATCGCCGATGACGAATGCCGCTTCGATTTCCGCCGCCCGCCGTGCCGACCGCCGTGCCGTCGCCTGGTGGCTTCTGGCCTGTTGCGCCATGATTGCCGCCATGGTGGTGATCGGCGGCATCACCCGGCTGACCGAGTCCGGCCTGTCGATTGTCGAATGGCTGCCCTTCGCCGGCGTCCTGCCGCCGTTGACCCAGGCGGAATGGCAGCACGCCTTCGACCTCTATCGCGACACCTCGGAATTCCGCATCCAGAATCCGACCATGGACCTGGCCGGGTTCCAGACGATTTACTGGTGGGAATACATCCACCGCCTGTGGGGCCGGGCGATCGGCGTGGTGTTCGGCCTGCCGCTGCTATGGTTGGTGATCCGGCGGCGGATCGAGCGGCCGCTGGTGCCGCATCTGGTCGCCCTGTTCCTGCTGGGCGGCATGCAGGGAGCCATCGGATACTGGATGGTGGCGTCCGGATTCGTCGACCGCGACGATGTCAGCCAGTACCGCCTGACCATCCATCTGGGCGTCGCCATCGCGCTGCTGGGCTACATGCTGTGGCTGGCGCTCGGCCTGCTGTTCCCGGACGATCGCGGCGCCGCGCCCGTGCCGGCAAGGCGGCTGGCGACAGGCGTCGCCGGCGTCGTCTTCCTGACCCTGCTGTCGGGCGGCCTGGTGGCCGGGATCAATGCCGGATTCACCTTCAACACCTGGCCGCTGATGGATGGCGGATTTGCCCCGCACGACGTGCTTTCCATGTCGCCCTGGTGGCTCAACGCCTTCGAGAATCTGGGTACGGTACAGTTCGACCATCGCATGCTGGCCTATGCAACGGCGGCCCTGGTGTTGGTGTATTGGCTGCGCCTGCGTCCGGTCGCGCCGCATTCGCGCGCCCGCCGCGCCGCCGGAATGCTGGCCGGAATGGTCGTGTTGCAGGTGATCCTCGGCATCGCCACGCTGTTGCTGGTGGTCCCGCTGCCGATCGCGGTCACCCATCAGGGTGGCGCCGTGGTGTTGTTCGCGCTGGCGATCTGGAACGTCTGGGAACTGTCCGGGCCGCGCAAGCCGGTCTGACGCCAGGCCCGCCCGACGCACCGACATTTGCGACATCCCGCCGCGCCGCTTCCGGCGTCGTGCCGGGGGTTCGGTCGCGTGCAAACGCAAATGCCGAAAATCAATGCGCCCGATCTTTTTGTGCGCTGCACATGTCACAAAATCGCCATGCGTCGTGATATTAGCGTTGTTTTATCGCTGCCTTTTCTCTTGCTTTCAGGGATCGGCAAGATCATATTGTGCATTGCAATATGGAGTCCTCCCTGTTGCATCGTGGCGCGGGCTGAGGCCTGCGCCGCTGCCCTTCCTGGGCGTTTCCTCCCTTCCAGACTTGGGCCGCGCGGTATTCGTGCGGCCCATCTTTTTTGGGATGCGCGCGGGGGCGGGCGTCACCATATCGTTGAGGCCAGATCGCTGAGGCCAGATCGCCGGGGATTTCCGCATGAACGCCAGAGTATTCGCACGATTGTCGCCGCTGCTGCTTGTCGCCGGGCTCGCCGGATGCAGCTGGGGCGGCACGCCGTCAGACACGCCGGCGCCGCAATCCTGCGCCGAACTTGCCAGGGCGCGCGCCGAGGCCCGGTATGACGAGGCGCAGGCGGCGCAAGCCGCCCAGGGCGATGGACCCTTCCAGAATTCGGCGCTGGCCCGCGACATGGCGGCGCTGGACGCCGAGGCGTTGCGGCGCGAGGAATACGAACGCTGCATCCGTCTGCGCGGAGCCCCGGACGATCAGGGCCCGGCGGAGCAGAGTACTGCGCCGTTGGCCGGGCCGCCGGTGGCATGGTATATCACCGGCGACACCGCGCGGGACTCGATGCTTTGACGGATAATCCCAAGAACGCCGTTACCACGGCAGCGACATCGTCCTGGCCGCTGCTGCGGCGCCTGTGGCGCGAGTATATGCGCGGCCATGTCGGCAAGCTGAGCCTGGCGATCCTGTGCATGGCGGTGGTGGCGCTGACCACCGCGGCGCAGGCATTGCTCGTCAAGCCGGCGCTGGACCGCATCATGGTGCAGGGCGACGCGAAGCTGGTATGGCTGCTGCCGCTGGCCTTCATGGGGGTGATCCTGGTCAAGGGCGCGGCGTCCTATTTCCAGTCGCTGCTGATGGAAAAGCTGGCGCTGCGGATCATCGAGGCGATCCAGGGCCGGATGTTCGAGCGGCTGATCGGCGCCGACCTGGCCTATATCGACCGCAACGCCAGCGGCACGCTGATTTCGCGCTTCATTTCCGACATTTACCAGTTGCGGGAAATGCTGACGACCTCGATCGTCAGCCTTGTTCGCGACAACATGACGACATCGGCCCTGATCGGCGTCATGGTCTATACCAATTGGCGGATGGCGCTGATCGCGCTGATCGCCTTTCCGTTCAGCGCATGGTTCATCACCAGTATCGGCCGGCGGATGCGGCGCGTCTTTCGCACCACCCAGGCCGAGACCGGCGAGATGACACGGATGCTGGACGATGCCTTCAAGGGCATCCGCCAGGTCAAGGCCTATGCGATGGAGGAACACGAGCGGCAGCGCGCCGGCCGCACGTTCTACGGCCTGTACCGGCTGATGCTGAAGGCGACGCGGGTGCGCGCGCTGTCGGTGCCGGCGCTGGAGACGATGGGCGGGGTCGTCTTCGCCGGGGTGCTGGCCTTCGGCGGCTGGCAGGTGCTGCACGGTCAGGCGACGGTCGGATCGTTCATGGCGTTTTTCGCCGCCGCGCTGATGGCCTATCAGCCGATGCGCCGGGTGCTGAATACGAACATCACGCTGCAGCGCGGGCTGGCCTCGTCGGAACGCGTGTTCGAGATCGTCGATCTGGAGCATACGATCCGCGAGCGGCCGGATGCCGTTCCGCTGAAGCTGTCGGGCGGCGCCGTTCGCCTCGACGGCGTCGGGTTTTCCTATGGCGACGGCGCGCCGGCCCTGCGCGACGTGACCATCGAGGCGCCCGCCGGCAAGGTGACGGCGCTGGTCGGCCCGTCCGGCGCCGGCAAGTCGACGGTGCTGAACCTGATCCCGCGCTTCTACGATGCCACCGCCGGCGCGGTGACGATCGACGGCCAGGACGTGCGCGCGGTGACGCTGGATTCGCTGCGCGGCGCGATCGGCCTGGTAACCCAGGACACCGGCCTGTTCAACGATACGATTCGCGCCAACATCGCCTATGGCAAAGTGGGCGCGAGCGACGCCGAAATCGCGGCGGCGGCCAGGGCGGCGGCGGCCGACGAGTTCATCCGCGCCCTGCCGCAAGGCTACGATACCGAGATCGGCGAGCGCGGCATCACGCTGTCCGGCGGCCAGCGCCAGCGGCTGTCGATCGCCCGCGCGCTGCTGAAGAACGCGCCGATCCTGCTGCTGGACGAGGCGACATCGGCGCTGGACACCGAATCCGAACGCCAGGTACAGGACGCGCTCAAGCGCCTGATGAAGGGCCGCACCAGCATCGTCATCGCCCACCGCCTGTCGACGGTGATGGATGCCGACATCATCTATGTCATCGACCGGGGCCGCGTGGTCGAGAGCGGCGGCCACGACGAGCTGGTCGCCCGTGACGGCCTTTATGCGAGGCTCAACCGGATGCAGTTCCGCGACGCGCCGCCGGCGGACGCCGAAGCGCGAACCGAAGCCTGAGGCGCCCGGTGCAACGGCTGAAGCGGATCCTCAAGAGCGACGCTGCGCAAGCCCTGGTCGGCCTGATCGGCTCGCTGTGCATCCGCCTTGTGCGGGTGACCGGACGCTGGCGAATCCTCGACGAGGAGATTCCCGAATCCTTCCGTCGCGACGGCAAGCCCTTCATCCTGTCCTTCTGGCATGGGCGGCTGATGATGATGCCCTATTGCTGGCGCCACGCCAATCTGGTGACCATGCTGGTTTCCGGGCATCGCGATGGACAGGTGGGCGCCCGCATCGTGCGCTGGCTGGGCATCGAATCGGTGTTCGGATCGAGCAACCAGAGCGGCGCGCAGGCGACGCGCCAGCTGCTCCGCCTGCTGCGCGACGGCGGCGTTGTCGCCATCGCGCCCGACGGTCCGCGCGGCCCCCGCATGCGGGCATCCGAAGGCGTGGTCACGCTGGCGCGGCTGTCGGGCGCGCCGATCGTCCCCGTCGCCTATGCCGCCTCGCGCCGCCGTGTGCTGCCAAGCTGGGACCGCTTCATCGTGGCCCTGCCGTTCAGCCGCGGCGTGTTCCTGTGGGGCGAGCCGATCCCGGTGCCGCGCAACGCCGATGCGGCCGCCATGGAGGCGGCGCGGATAAAGACCGAAGCGGCGATGACCGCGCTGACCGCCCGCGCCGACGCGATGTTCGGCCAGGCGCCGATCGAACCCGCGCCGGCGGCGGGTGGAGGGGGCCCCGCATGACCGGGTTTGCCGTCTATCGCGGCGCCACCGCCCTGATCGCGCCGCTGGTCCGCCTGTATCTGCGCCGCCGCGCCGCCCTCGGCAAGGAAGACCCGGCACGCATGGCGGAACGCAGGGGCATCCCCTCGCGGCCGCGCCCGGACGGGCCGCTGGTCTGGCTGCACGCCGCCAGCGTCGGCGAGGCCCAGTCGGCGCTGGCCCTGATCGAGCGGATCCTGGCGCGGCGCGGCGATCTGACGGTCCTGGTCACCAGCGGCACCGTGACCTCGGCGGCGCTGCTCGACCGCCGCCTGCCGGCCCGCGCCCTGCACCAGTTCGCGCCGGTTGACGTGCTGCCCTGGGTGCGCGGGTTCCTCGATCACTGGCGACCGGATCTGGCGCTGTTCATGGAATCCGAACTGTGGCCGAACCTGATCGCCGAAACGGCGGGGCGCGGCTGTCCGCTGGTTCTGATCAACGGGCGGCTGTCGGCGCGATCCGATGCCCGCTGGCGCCGCGTGCCGGCGCTGGGACGGGCATTGCTTGGCCGGTTCGCCCTGGTTCTGGGACAAACCGGGGCCGACCGCGACCGTTTCGCCGGGCTTGGCGCGCCGCGCGCCGAATATCTCGGCAATCTGAAATATTCGGCCGATCCGCTGCCGGCGGACGACGTCGCGCTGGCCCTGCTCGCCCGCGCCATCGGCGACCGCCCGGTCTGGCTGGCCGCCAGCACGCATCCGGGCGAGGAGGAACTGGCGGCGGCCGCGCACAGGCGCCTGGCGGCGGCGCATCCGGGTCTGCTGACGGTAATCGCGCCGCGCCATCCGGCGCGCGGGCCGGAAATCGCGGCGATGCTGGCGGCAGGCGGGTTGACGGCGGCCCGGCGCGCCGAAGGGGTGCTGCCGCAACCGGACGACGCCGTCTATCTGGCCGATACGCTGGGCGAGCTGGGGCTGTTGTACCGGCTGGCCGGCATCGCCTTCATCGGCGGCAGCACGGGGCAATTGGGCGGGCACAATCCGCTGGAGGCGGCGCAACTGTCCTGCGCCATCCTGCACGGGCCGGACATGGCGAATTTTCGCACCGTCGCCGCCGATCTGAAGGCTGCCGGCGCGGCGCTGGACGTGGACGGCGCCGAGGCCCTGGCCGCCGCCGTCGGCCGCCTGCTGGACGACCCGGCGGAACGCGACCGGCTGGCCCGCGCCGCCCGCAAGGTGACCGAGGCCAATCGTGACGCGCTGGATCGTGTCGCGGTCGCGCTCGGTCCCTTCCTCGACGCCCTGCCCGCGCCGGCGGGGCGCGGCTGAACCATGCGCGCCCCCGGCTTCTGGACCGAACGCAATGCACTCTCGGCCCTGCTGACGCCGCTTGGCGCGCTCTACGCCGCCGGCGGACGGCTCCGTCGCGCCCTGGCGCATCCGCAGCAGCCACCGGTGCCGGTAATCTGCATCAGCAATCTGGTCGCCGGCGGCGCCGGCAAGACGCCCGTCGCCATCGCCGTCGCCCGCCATCTGATCGCCAATGGCGTCGAGGTGCGGTTTCTCAGCCGTGGCTATGGCGGAAGCCTGAAGGGCCCGGTGCGCGTCGTGCCCGGGCTGCACGATGCGACCCAGGTGGGCGACGAGCCGCTGCTGCTGGCCCGCACCGCGCCGTGCTGGGTGGCCGCCGACCGGGTGGCCGGCGCCAGGGCGGCGGCGGAAGACGGGGCGCGGATCGTCATCATGGACGATGGACACCAGAACCCGGCCCTGCGCAAGGCGGCATCCCTGGTGGTCGTCGATGGCGGCTACGGCTTCGGCAACGGCCGTGTGATCCCCGCCGGCCCCTTGCGCGAACCGGTGGCGGAGGGCCTGGCCCGGGCCGACGCCGTGGTGATGCTGGGGGCGGACGAGGCCGGGATCGCGGCGCAATTGCCGCCCGGCCTGCCGGTTCTGCACGGATTTCTGGAACCCGACGAGGCGGCGCATGCGCTGGCCGGCGAGACGGTGCATGCCTTCGCGGGCATCGGCCGGCCGGAAAAATTCTTTGCCACGCTGCGGGCGCTTGGCTGCACGCTG
>JAHELM010000060.1 GCA_024644185.1 Rhodospirillales bacterium
CTGAACCATCACGCCCTCTTCCTGCATGATCTGTTCGATCCGCACCATGACCTTGCGCCGTTCGTCCGCATTGGCGATCGACATGGCCTTGGCCAGCAAGGTGTCGAACTCCTTGTTCGAGAACGCCGACTCGTTCCAGGCCTCGCCTGACCGGTAGGCCAGCGCCAGAACCTGAACGCCCAGCGGGCGCATGTTCCATTCGGTGGCCGAGAACGGGTACTTGGTCCAGTCGTTCCAGAAGGTCGAACCCGGAAGGATCGTGCGCTTGACCTTGATGCCCGCATCGCGGAGCTGCCCCGCGACCGCGTCGCAACTTGCCGACTGCCATCCGTCGTCGAGCGAGATCAGCTCGAACTCGGTGTCGGCATGGCCCGCCGCCTTGATCTCGGCCAGGGCGGCGGCCTTGTCCACCTTCAACGGCGGCAACTTGGCGTATTCCGGATGAATTGGACAGACATGATGGTTTTCGGCGGGCGAGCCCAAACCGGCATAGCCGAGTTCCAGAACCACCGCGTTGTCCACGGCCTTGACCAGCGCGGTGCGCACGGCCTTGTTCTTGTAGAGGTCGGCCAACTGGTTGAAACGAACGCAAAGCGTCGCCGACGTCACCGCCTCGGACTTGATCCAGCCAAGGCCGTCGAACACCTTCACGAAGTCGCCGTCGGTCCGGTAGCTCATGTCGATCTCGCCGGCTTCCGCCGCCGAGACAAAGGCCGAGGGATCGGTGCCGAGGTCGATCAGTTCGTAGCCGTCCAGCCAGGCGCCGTTGCCCTCGTTCCACCATTTGTGCTTTGTGTTGCGTTTGAACGTCTGCCTGACCCCGACTTCGTTGACATCCGGCAGGTAGGGGCCGGTCCCGATGGGGTTGGTCGAGGGGTCGCCGCCGTCGTAGCTCTGATGCACGATCGCGGCCGGATAGTCTGCCATGCCGGCAATGATCGTGATGTCCGGGGCCAGCAGCTTCAGCTTGACGGTATGGCTGTCGACCGCGGTGATCGCACCGGGACGTGCCAGCTTGGTCTTGGGATCGGCAAGGCTGGCCATGCGCGTGGCCATGGAGTTGCCGTCGACATTGCCGTCGCACCACCGGGTGATGTTGAAGGCCACGTCCTCGGCGGTGAAATCGTCACCGTTGTTCCACTTGACGCCCTTGCGGACATTCAACGTGTATTCGGTGGCGTCGGCGTTGGCTTCCCAGTTCTTCAGCAGTTTCCCCTCGAACGTTCCATCGCGGTTGTACTGGACCAGGTATTCCAGATACCCGCGTGTCGCATGCGACAATTCCGACCAGTCGAACAGGCGCGGGTCTTTCAACGCCTTGGTTTCCATATTCATCCTGAGCGTACCCCCGCGCCGGGGGGTGGCCGCGCGGACTTGCGGCGCTGCGAGTCCCAGCAAGCCATAGGCCGCAACAGATGAAACGCCAAGCGCCGAGGCACGAGTCAGAAATTCGCGGCGGTCCAACTGGCCAGAGCGACATTCCTTGGCGAAAAGCCGGGCTGCCGGATGTATAGCTCCCGTGGTGTCGGATTTCCTGGTCATGTCATTCTCCCTGTGTGTTTCAAGATTCTGATTTTGCTTGGCTTGCCGACAGACAAAGCCCGAGAAGCTCAGTCAATAGTATTTCATCGAGCGAATTGAAGCGAGTCGAAAGGGCCGCGATTTGAGTGGTTCGCCTCTTGCCCGGCAGATCGTCGGCGAAGATGTGGAATTATCTCGAAATTTCGACAATGCTGAGCGGCATGTCCGCGTCGCCGCGGGGCGTGCGTGCGGGTGCGTCGTATATCAGGGAGGTGTCGAAATGGGCGCATCACGGCGAGATCGGTTCGATACGATGAACCGCACGGCCACCATGATGGCGATCGTTACCACCGGCAATGGCGGCTACGACAAGCTCGTTTACCGTGAAGTACCGGTCCCGCAACTTGCGCCGGGCGAGGTGCTGCTGCGGGTCCTTGCGGCAGGTGTGAACAATACCGAAATCAACACCCGCCTCGGCTGGTATTCCTCGTCGGTGACCACTGGCACCGAAGATGCGGCAAGGGCCGCCGAGGTCGCTCCGACATCGAAGACGGACGGCGGCTGGAAGGGGCCAACGCCGTTTCCGTTCATCCAGGGGACGGACTGTTGCGGCCGAATCGTGGCTGTCGCTCCCGGCGAAAATGAAAGCAGGATAGGCACGCGCGTGCTGGTGCGCGCCTGCCAGCGGCCGCGCGGATATTCCGTCATGGACAGTGTCTGGATGGGGTCGGATTTCGACGGCGCCTTCGCCCAGTTCGTCAAGGTTTCGGCACCCGAGGCGTTCCCGGTCGAAAGCGATTGGACCGACGCCGAGCTTGCAACCATACCCTGCGCATACGGGACGGCGGAAAACATGCTGCACCGCGCCAATGTCACCGGCGCCGCGCGCGTCCTGATCGCCGGCGCGTCGGGCGGCGTCGGTTCAGCCGCCGTGCAGCTCGCCAAACGGCGGGGCGCCGAAGTGATAGCGATTGCAGGCAAGACGAAGATCGATCAGGTTCGATCCATCGGTGCCGACCATGTCATTCAGCGAGATGCCGATCTCGTTGCCGCCCTGGGCGAAGACAGCGTCGATGTCGTCGTCGACAATGTGGCAGGCCCGGCTTTCGGCGCGATGCTGGAGGTTCTGAAACCTGGCGGGAAATACGTTTCCTCCGGCGCGATCGGCGGACCATTGGTGCAGCTCGATATGCGCAGCTTCTATCTGAAGGATCTGACGCTGATCGGCTGCACGGCGTGGGACCAGCCGGTTTTCGCAAACCTCATTTCCTATATCGAGCGTGGCGAGATCCGCCCCATCCTTGCAAAAACCTTCCCGCTTGACCGGATCGCGGCCGCGCAGCGCGAATTCCTGGAAAAGGCGCATGTCGGCAAATTCGTCCTCATCCCACCTTCCTCCGACACATGGATGCGCCGTGGCGCAGTGGTGCGGGCGCCGGCCGGGACCGCGCGCCATCGGGAATGAGCGCCCGGTTGCGCTGCCCAGCGACGCGCAATCCCTTGCGCCATTGCAAAACTCCCGGTCTGGCGCTTGAATCGCGAATCGTCCTGGCCGGGATCCCGGCATCCAAAGGGAGAAAGCGGTGATCAGGGGAATTTCAATCTTGTCTCGCGGCGCGGAGACGGTCGCCGGCATCGCCGAGCGGCCGATCGAATCCGTGCATCTCGCGCCCGGAAGCGTCCTCGAACGCGACCAGACGTTGCTGGCGCGGGACTTCGCGTCGTCCCGCTTCGGCATCTGGGCCTGTCCGGCCTATACCGACAGCTATCGGGACTATCCCTATAACGAATTGATGATCCTCATGTCCGGCCGGGTCGAGATCGAAGACCTCGAGGGGGCGGTGGTGACCTTCGGGCCGGGCGACGCCTTCATCATGCACCAGGGGTTTGCCGGTACCTGGCGCCAGTTCGAACCGATGGTCAAATATTATCTGATCTATCCCTGAGGATTCGGGATCATGGAAAATTTCGACTACATCGTTGTCGGGGCCGGTTCCGCCGGATGCGTGCTGGCCAACCGGCTCTCCGAGGACGGCAAGGCCAGCGTGCTGGTTCTCGAGGCGGGTGGCAGCGACCGGTCGATCATGATCTCGATGCCGGCGGCGCTGTCCTATCCCATGCATTCGCCGCGCTACAATTGGGGATTTCATACCGAGCCGGAACCCTCGCTGCGCGGGCGCCAACTGAACTTGCCGCGCGGCAAGGTCATTGGCGGGTCTTCGTCCATCAATGGCATGTGCTACGTGCGGGGCAATCCGCTGGACTACGAGACATGGGAAAGGATGGGGGCCAAGGGGTGGTCCTACGAAAACGTGCTGCCCTATTTCAAGCGGGCCGAACGCCATGACCGCGGGGCGGATGCCTATCGCGGCGGTGCCGGCCCCCTGGGAACCCGGCGCGGCCCGATGTCCAACGTTCTCTACCGGGCCTTTGTCGAAGCCGGCGTCGAGGCCGGATACGGCAGGACCGCCGATATGAACGGCGCCCGGCAGGAAGGGTTCGGCGCCATGGACATGACGGTGTCTTCGGGCCGGCGGTGCAGCGCGGCCGATGCCTATCTGCGCCCGGCGCTGCGCCGGGCGAATGTGGAATTGCGCACCCATGCGGCGGTCGACAAGATTCTGATCGAGAACGGCCGCGCCACTGGAATAAGGTATCGGCGGGGCGGCAAGAGCATCGCCGTCGCGGCCAACCGGGAGATCATCCTCTGTGCCGGGTCGATCAAGAGCCCGCAGCTTCTGAAGCTGTCCGGTATCGGTCCCGGGGACGAACTCGCGGAATTCGGCATCGGCGTCGTACGGAACCTGCCGGGGGTTGGCGCCAATCTCATGGATCACCTGGAACTTTATCTCCAGGTCGCCTGCCGCGAGCCGATTACCCTGTTCAGCAACATGAACATTGCGGGCCGCCTGAAGATCGGTCTGGAATGGCTGCTGACGCATGGCGGCCTGGGAGCGACGAACCATTTCGAATCGGGCGGTTTCATCCGTAGCCGCGCCGGCATCGAATACCCCGACATCCAGTACCACTTCCTGCCGCTGGCGATCTCCTACGACGGAAAGACACTCGCCAGCCGCCACGGGTTCCAGGTCCATGTCGGCACCAAGCGCTCGAAGAGTCGGGGCTGGGTCCGGCTGCGTTCCGGCAACGCCCAGGACGCGCCCCGCGTCCGGTTCAACTACATGAGCCACGAGGACGACTGGGCCGAATTCCGGGCCTGCATTCGCCATACACGGGAAATTTTCGCCCAGCCCGCCATGGATCCCTACCGCGGCGTCGAACTGGCGCCCGGGGACGATATCCGGTCCGACGCGGATCTCGACGACTTTATCCGCGATCATGTCGAGAGCGCCTACCATCCCTGCGGAACCTGCCGCATGGGGGCGGATGAACGGGCGGTGGTGGATGCTTCGTGCCGGGTTTTTGGCGTCGCCGGTTTGCGAGTGGTCGATTCCTCGATCATGCCGATCGCCACGGCCGGCGACCTCAACGCCCCGACAATCATGCTGGCGGAAAAAGCCGCCGATATCGTTCGCGGAACCGCATTGCCGAAGGACGCTTCACCCTGGCATGTGGCCGCCGAATGGCGGGAACGGCAGCGCGAAGACAAACCCGTACGGCAGATCTGATGCCGGTGGAGTACGGGTGTACGCCTTCTGGCCGTTTATCGGAAAGGGAAGCTTTCGCCGCCTGCCGGGCGCGGAGGCGGGCGTTCGGCGCGCGCCGGTCGGAATCGCGGCTTCGGTGACGCCATGGAACTTCCCGTCGGCGATGATTACCCGCAAGGCCGCCGCGGCGCTGGCGGCGGCTTGCCCGGTCATCGCGCATCCCAGCGGCTGGACGCGGTTCTCGGCGCCGGCCCTGGACGATGCTCGCGCCGACCGCCAAACCCGGTGGCTTCGAGCCACCTCGCCGCGCTTGCAGATCACGACCATCCCGGCATCGGCCTCGAATCCGGCGACCGTCTCGACGATGTCGCCAATCCTCAATTTCGTGAAAACCGGCCGGACACCCGCGGCCTCGATGGAACGAAATCGTGCCGCATTGCAACAAGGGGCGGGGGCGAAAGCCTTCCGACTGTCGGGTGGGGCCGCCGATCCTCTCGACAAATCCGGGCGATAGGATAGCCTGTCGGGCGCGGGGGAAATCCGCCCGGCCGGTTTCCGGGGTCAGCCGGACGAAACCAACAGGGAGCCAGGGATGAGCATTCCGAACAGGCCGATTGCGGCCGAAGAAATCCTCGCCGCGGACCGGCATCTGGTACACGGCTTCGCCAATCTCGATGCGCTGAAGGCCGACGGCGCGCGCACCGCCATCGTCGCCGCCGAGGGCGCCTATGTGCGCGATGCGCATGGCAACCGGCTGCTCGACGGGATCGGCGGGCTGTGGTGCGTGAACGTGGGTCACGGCCGGGCAGAGATCATCGACGCCATCGCCGCGCAGCTTCGCGAACTCGACTACTATTCGGTGTTCTACAACCTGACCCATCCGACGGCGGCGCGGCTGGCGGAAAAGCTGGCAAGCCTGGCGCCGGGGCCGCTCAATCATGCCTTCTTCGCCAATTCCGGCTCGGTCGCCAACGACAGCGCGGTGCGCATCCTGCACCATTACTTCAACCGGCTCGGAAAGCCGAAAAAGAAGAAGATCCTGTCGCGCATCGGCGCCTATCATGGCTCGACCCACCTCGCCATCGCCATGACCACCCCGGCCTATCGCGAGGGCTGGGATTCGGCGGCCGAACTGGTGCATTTCCTGTCCTCGCCCTCGCCCTACCGGCGACCCGACGGCATGGACGAGGCGGCGTTCCTCGACGTCTTGATCGACGAGCTGGAGACCGCCATCGAGACGCTGGGGGCGGAAAACATTGCCTGCTTCATCGCCGAACCGATCATGGGTGCGGGCGGGGTGATCGTGCCGCCGAAGGGCTATCACGCGCGGGTCGGCGAAATCTGCCGGAAGAACGACATCCGATACGTGGCCGACGAGGTGGTGACCGCCTTCGGCCGTCTCGGCCACATGTTCGCATCCGAGGCCGCGTTCGGCGTGCAGCCTGACATTATCAGCGTCGCCAAGGGGTTGACCTCGGGCTACCAGCCGATGTCCGCCACCATTATTTCCGACGAGATCCACGAGGTCGTCTCGGGGCCGGGCGGGCTGTTCCTGCACGGCATGACCTATTCCGGGCATCCGGCATGCAGCGCCGCCGCGCTGGCCAATATCGCGATCCTGGAGCGCGAGGATATCTGCGGCCAGGTGCGCGTGCGCGGCCCGCTGTTCGAGCGCGCGCTGCACGCGCTGGCCGATCTCGGCATCGTCGGCGAGGTGCGCGGCAGCCACTTCATGATGGGCATCGAATTCGTCCGCGACCGGGCGACCAAGGCCCTGTTCGATCCGGGCGTGAATATCGGCGGCCGGGTGGCGCGGCATGCGCAGGCGCGCGGGCTGATCGTCCGGCCGCTCGCGCATATGGCCGTGCTGTCGCCGCCGTTGATCCTGACCGAGGCGCAGATCGCCGAGATCGGCGCTACGCTGCGCCAGAGCATCCGCGCCACCATGGACGATCTGGCCCGCGAGCGGCTGCTGTGACGATTGCCGCGCTCGATGCGGCGCTGACCCATGGGCTGAATGCGCTGGCCGGCGGCGGTGCCTGGCCCGATGGCCTTGCCGTGGCGATCACCAGGGGCGGAATTCCGCTGATGGTGCTGGCGGTGGCTGCACGCTGGTGGGCGGCGACCGACCGCCGGCGCGAGCGTCATGTCGCCGTGGCCTGCGGCTTGTCGTTCCTGGGCGGGCTGTTGCTCAATCAGGCGGTGCTGCTGGCGGTCAGCCGTGTCCGGCCCTATGACGCGGGGGTAACGCATCTGCTGATCGACCGCAGCACCGATCCGTCCTTCCCCTCCGACCACGCCACCGCCGGTTTCGCCATCGCCGCCTGCCTTGCCCTGCGACGCCTGTATCCGCGCGCGGCGCTGTTCGGGGGGGCGGCGCTGGCGGTTGCCCTGTCGCGGGTCTATGTCGGGACGCATTACTTCGGCGATATCCTGGGCGGCGCGGCCACCGCGTGCCTGGCGGCGATGCTGGTGACGCTGGCCTATCGGCCGGATACGCGGCTCGACCGCCTGGTTACGGGTATCTTCTGAGATGCACATCGAATTTCACGGCGCGGCCGGCGAGGTCACCGGGTCCTGTCACCTGATCGAGGTGGCGGGGCGGCGTATCCTGCTGGATTGCGGGCTGATCCAGGGAGGCCCCAAGGATGTGGCGCGCAATCGGGACGCCTTTCCCTTCGACGTGAAATCGATCGACGCGGTGATCCTCAGCCACGCCCATATCGACCATTCCGGGCGCCTGCCGCTGCTGGTCAGGGCCGGCTATGCCGGACCGGTCCATACCCATCGCGCCACCAAGGATCTGTGCCGGATCATGCTGAAGGATTCGGCTTATCTGGCCGAGAAGGACGCCGAGGGGGAGAATCGCAGGCGCGGGCGCAAGGGGCTGCCGCCGGTCGAGCCGCTCTACACCATGGGCGATGCGGCCGAGGCCATGCGCCGGTTCCGCGGCGTCGGCTATGACGAGAAGACGCGCATCCTGCCGGGTGTCCATATGCGGCTGCGGGATGCCGGCCATATCCTGGGTTCGGCCATCGTCGAGCTGTGGCTGACGGAGAGCGGGGTCGAGCGCAAGATCGTGTTCAGCGGCGATCTCGGCCAGGCCGGTACGGCCATCCTGCGCGACCCGACGCCGGTGCGCGAGGCCGACCTGGTGATCCTGGAGAGTACCTATGGAGACCGCCTGCATCGGTCGCGCGACGATACCTGGCGCGAAATCGCAACCGTGATCGGCAATGCCCGGGCGGCCAACGGCAATATCCTGATCCCGGCTTTCGCAATCGGGCGGACCCAGGAGCTTCTGTACCATTTCGCCCGGCATTACCGCGACTGGGGCCTGGCCAACTGGCGGGTCTTCCTCGACAGCCCGATGGCGATCGAGGCGACCGCCGTCTATCTGCGCCACAGCGAGCTTTACGATGCCGACGCGGCGGCACTCTGGCGGCAGAATGGCGGGCGCCTGCTGCTGCCCAATCTCAGCCTGTCGCACACCGCGCGGCAGTCGATGGAACTGAACCGCATCGGCTCGGGCGCCATCATCATTGCCGGCAGCGGCATGTGCGACGGGGGCCGCATTCGTCACCATCTGAAGCACAATATCTGGCGCGGCAACTGCCATGTACTGATCGTCGGCTATCAGGCCGAGGGCACGCTGGGCCGCGCCCTGGTCGACGGGGCACGATTTATCCGCCTGTGGGGCGAGACAATCCGCGTCGCCGCGTCCATCCATACCGTTGGCGGCTTGTCGGCGCATGCGGATCAGGCGGGGCTGACCGGCTGGTACGGGCGGTTCGAGGGCAAACCCCCCGTCGTCCTGGTGCACGGCGAACAGGCGGCCATGGGCGCCCTCAACGGCAGGCTGAAGGCGATGGGCGCCACGGTCAGCAACGCCCGCCGCGGCGAGCGGCTGAACTTGAACTAACGCCCGGCCCGCCGAATCGCCTGGATCGCGGACTCCAGCGCTTGCAGGAAACGCGACCGGTCCTGTTTCGAGAAACCGGGGCCGCCGCCACGGATTTCGCCCATGTCGCGAAGCTGCGAATTGAG
>JAHELM010000061.1 GCA_024644185.1 Rhodospirillales bacterium
AACACCATTCCGTTTGCGCGGATGCCGCTCTAAAAGCTCCCGGTAGACGGAGGCATATTCGCGAGTGACCTTGTCCAGGGAAAATTCTTCCCGCACCAGCGTCTGGGCCCGTTGCCCCATCTGGCGGCGGAGTTCGGGCTGTTCCGCCAGTTCAACGATTGCTTCGGCCAGGGGCGCGATCGACCCTTGGGGCACGATCATGCCAGTCACCCGATGCCGTGCCACGTCCCGGCAACCGGGGGCATCGGAAGCAACCAGCGCCACACCGAGGGCGCCCGCTTCGAGAAGAACCCGCGGCACGCCTTCGCGATACATGGTGGGAAGGACCAGAATGTCGGTCAGGCTCAGCAACGCGGGGACATCCTTCCGGGGGCCGAGATAGTCGACGTATTGCGCATAATTGCCGATCGTCTGCGCGTCGATCGCCTGCTTTCCCTCGGTTTCCCGGGGACCGACAAGAATGAAGCGCAGCTTCGGCTGTTGCCGTCCCGCGATCTCGGCGGCCTTCAGAAATTCAATCACCCCTTTTTCCCGGATGACGCGCGAGACCATGGCAACGACGATCCCGTCCGACAGCCCCAAATCCGACTTCAGGGCGGCAATCCGGGCTGATGGCGGAACGCTGGCGAGGAGGGCTTCGACATCGACGCCGGATCCTCGGATCAGCCGCGCCTTGCCTTCTCTGACCATGGCATGGGCACGGAAGAACGCCATGTCGTCTTCGTTCTGAAAGACCGTGATGTCGGCCAGGCGATCGAGGTAGCGGTGGGTGCCGATATAGGCCAGCCGCAGAAGTCCATGAGACCCTGGGGCGAACAAGCGGCCCATGCCGGTTATCGTGTTGACCACGCGGCCGATGCGCGCCCTTCTGGCGGCTATGGCAGCCACCAGGTTTGGCTTGGTATCGAAGGCGTGGACCAGGTCAGGAGACAGGTTGCGGAAAATCCGGATCAGGTCCGTAACGGACCGGTAATCGGCCAACGGATCGACCGATCGGCTGAGCCGGTACCGGTAGTAGGGAATTCCTGCCGCTTCGAATGGGTCTGCATTCTCGGTTCCGCAGACAGCGACGGAAAAACCCGCGGCTCGCAGCCGCTGTAACAGCGGTATCCTCATCCGGACGTCGTCACCGCCGACGTAGCAGATGCGGGGCGCCTCTCGCGGCCCGGTGGGCTGAGTGATTGGCCTGGAAGTCACAGCGGCACGCCGACCCGGATTTTTTCCGCCATATTCCTGATATCGGCGCTTAACTGATGCCTGTCGACCGTACCGACGATGCCGGGAAGATTGTTCAGCCCGCCTGTTTGCAGCGTCTCCAGGGCTTCAAGCATGCAGCGGAGGCTGATGCGGTTCCATCCTTCGCCGAAGCCATGCACCAGGGCGGAATCGCAGACCAGGTTGATGAGCCGCGGTATGCCCTGGCTGAACCAGTACGCAGCGGTACTGGCCTCGATATCGAAGAGATTGGCGCTACCCCCCGCTTGCGTAACGCGGTATCGGATATAGTCGCGCGTTTCCTGTGGGGTAAATGCGGACAATTGATAGCTGACCGAGATTCGCTGAGCGAACTGCCGCAGTTGCGGGCGGTTCAGTTTTTCCAGAAGCTCTGGCTGGCCGGCGAGGATGACCTGGAGGATCGGCTTCTTTTCCAGATTGACGTTGGAGAGGATACGGAGTTCCTCCAGCGCCTTCATGCTGAGATTTTGCGCTTCGTCGATGATCAGGAAGCTGCGCCGCCCCGCCGCATGTTCGGCTTCAAGAAATTCGATGAACTTCCGATACCGGACGGCCGGCTTTCTCGAATGGTCGTCAACGCCGAACGCGCTGAGCATCCAGTCGAGCAGGCTGCCGAAGCCGTGATGCGTGCTTTCGATCAAACCGATATTCGCGTTCTCCCCGATCCTGCGCAGGAAATGTTTGATCATCAGGGTCTTGCCGGTTCCGACCTCGCCCGTGATCAGCGTGAAGCTGGCCTGTCCAAGGACGGCGAATTCCAGCATGTTCAGAGCCTTGCGATGTCTGTGGCTCAGAAAAAGGAAATCGGGATCGGGCAATAGAGAAAATGGCTTCTCGGAAAGACCATAGAACGCTTCATACATTCACATGCCTCGCGCACTGGCTCGCATGGGTGCCTGGCCCCGGCGGCACACTGGCGCCGCCGCCCTCAAGGTTTGCGACGCGCGGAGCAGGGCGAGTTGCGCCGTCATTGTCTGTCAATAATAGGGGTACATGTTCTCGTCGCGCGAACAATTCAGCACCGTACCGAACAGGTTATGGTCTTTCAGCAGGGACAGGCAGGTCTGAATTTCTCCCGCCTGGGTCTGTCCCTCACGCACGACCAAAAGCGTCGCGTGGATGTACTGCAGTGCCACCAGGGCATCGTCGCCGCTGAGCAATGGCGGCAAGTCGTAGATCACGATCCGGTCGGGGTAGCGCGATCCCAGCTCGTGCATCAACTCGGCCACTCGCGGGGATGCAAGAACTTCGGAGGAGTTTCTGACCGGAAGTCCGGCGGGAAGCAGGACGAGGCGGCCGATATCGAGGGCAACCAGACATTCCGAGAGTTCGACGCCGCCATTGAGATAGTCGACGAGACCGGGGCCCGGATTCAGATCGAAATATTTCTGCTGCGTCGGTCGCCGCAGATCGAAATCGACCAGAAGCACCGTGCAGTTCGGATCCAGCGCGGTGCTGATCGCAAGGTTGGCGGCCGTCAGCGACTTTCCGGCATTCGGGCCCGCACCGCAGATGCCGAGCGAGCGCTTTCCGCTGGCGGAGAGCCGCCTGAGTACCTGGGCCCGCAGCATGCGGTAGCGATCTGCGATGCCGTTTCCGGTCTCCGCCGCGATCAGGCGATGTTTGGCCAGCGTATCGGGGGAAACCGCATGCTTTCGCGTCTGTTCGAGGCGAAATACCGATTTCGCCGCGTTCGGGGGGCTTGGGTCGACGGCTGGCGATCCCGATCCATTGGCTGCCTCGGCGGGAAATAACGCTCGCCGGTCCTGCTCGTCGAGTTGCCGCAAGCCGTGCTGCTTGCGCGCCTTGACCAGAGCCTTTTCCAACGGGTCCACGGTGAGTGTCCTCCACCCTAGCCTTTGAACGAACGATAAGCGTCGAACTCGTTCGCCCGGTCCTCGATGAGTCCCATGAAAATTCCCAGTGCATTGCGCAGGTCGGGGCTTAGAACGAAAAGTATGGCGATGACGGCCACCCCGGCCGCGACGCTCGTCGCGCCAATCTTCCAGGCCCGAACGGTGTCCGCGACGGTCCTGATCCTGGGGATGACGACAAGCGGCGGGACGCCGGCAACTTCGGTCAGTTGGCGGGAACCGTAGACCGAATAATCCATCGCCTCCGACAAGACCGCGCTGCCGATCGCCAGGGTAAGCGACAGCACGGTTCCGGCGACCGCGACGACCAGAAGGTTGGGCGCCACCGGTTCGAGCGGAAGGGTCGGGGCCTCCAGAAGACCGAACTGTTCCGTCCTCTGCTGTGACTCCATGGCCTCGTCAAGTTCGGCCTGTCTCTGCTTTGCCAGCATATCCGTGTAGCCC
This sequence comes from Rhodospirillales bacterium, assembly GCA_024644185.1. Taxonomy (GTDB): domain Bacteria; phylum Pseudomonadota; class Alphaproteobacteria; order UBA8366; family JADFVY01; genus JAHELM01. The sequence continues at coordinate 3,555 of JAHELM010000061.1, forward strand.
GCCACCGCACCCTCGTATTCGCGCATCAGGGCGCGGTATTCGCGTTCGACCTGAGGCGCCTGGCGAATGTCGTCGTCATATCGGGTCAGAAGGTCCTGCCGGGCCTTGCCTTGTTCGACGAGGGCGCGGTACTCGGCGCCTGTGGCGGCGAGCTCCGCATCGAGCTGGATGAGGGCCGGATTGGTCGGGGTGGTTTCCGTCGGTGCCCTGGCCAGCTTCGCCTCGACGGCGTCGAGTTCCCGCCTGACCTTCAGGACTTCCGGGTGTTCGCTGGAATAGGTCCCGGTCAGCAGCGAGAGCTGGGCCCGAAGCTCGTCGCGCCTGGCGACGAGAACCGCGCGACCGCCACCACCCTGGACCTGTGCCTCGAGCGTTTCCAGTTCGCGGGACACCTTCTGCACGTCGGGATGGTCCGGCCCGTACCGGCTGCTGAGGGTAAGGTATTCCGATTGCAGCGCGCGGAGCCGGTCGGCGGCGGTCCATTGCGTCGGGTCCTTTGGCGGCGCGTCCGCCGGATCGATCTTCGCCATCTGCGCCGTCAGATAGATACGCTTCTCGTCGAGTGCCTGCAGCCGCTTTGCAGCGTCCTGCAATTCGCGCTGAACCTGTTCCCGCTGGGACAGCTTGACCGCGATCTGATCGGGCAACTGGTCCGCGTATTGTTCCTTGAATGCCGCGAGCTTCGCCTCGGACCGGTCTACCGTCAGCCGAAGCTTTTCCGTTTCCGATCGCAAGAAGGTCACCGTGTCGGCGACCCGTTCCCGCTGCATCCGGGAGTTTTCGTCGAGATAGAGCGTGACAAGCGCCTGCAGAGCATTCCGGGCCGTCTCGGGATCGCGATAATCGAACGACAGCGTAAAGGCGATCGTCGGCGCGATCCGGCGCGAGTTTCGCGGATCTATGCCCTCGGCGGTGACGAGTTCCAGATTGATGCGTTTGCGCATCGCCTTGGCCACCTGGCTCGCCGCCTCGCGGACCCGATCTTCCTTGTAGAGATCCAGGCGCTCGATGACCGACAACAGATTGGCTGTCGTCATGATCCGCTGCGCGATGATCTGAATACGCTGATCGGCGTAACTGTCCGCCGCGGACCCCAGGAGGTCCTGCTGAAAATTGGGCTCTTCGATCAGGATTGTCGCGACCGATCGATAGGTCGGGGGCCAGAGGACCGCCAGGACAAGGGTCGCTGCCAGGCCGAGAAGAAGCAGAAATGCCAGGCGGCCGGAACGCCTCCTGACGATATTCAGAACGTCTCTCGGAGCGTGCACCTGAAACATTCAACCCTGCCTTTCGCCGGATGCCGCCCGCCGCCGCGATATCGGGCGGGGCGAGCGGCCTTCGGCATCTACTTGACGGTTTCCCGTGCCGACATGTCCGGGCCGGGCGACCGGCTGACATGTCCTCCGCCGTTCATCTTTCCGGCGGGAAGGCTCTCGGCCAATACCGGCTCACCCAGCTCCTGGCCGTCCGTCAGGCGGCGCCGGTACATATGGTTGTGATATACCGGATCCTTGTAATCCGGCCGATCGGCGCGCACGAAATTCGCCAGCAAGGCGATTCCCTCGTCGATCGAATATTTGTACTGGAAGTTCAGAAGTTGCTGGATCTTCTCGGAAGACACCCGGTAATTCCGGTCGTCTTCCTTGGTCGTGACGAACGTCGCCGTGGACCCCGGAACGATGCTTTCGATCCGCTTGGCCAATTCGATCATATTGATCGATTCCACGCAGACGTTGAAAGCCTCGCGATCGATGCGGCCCGCATCCGCCTCGATGAGGGTCTTGATCGCCATGGCCGCGTCATAGGCGCTTGCGAAGGCGCGGTACTGCTTGCCTCCGAATATGCCGAACTTTCCTTCGGCTACGGCTTCGGCGGTCAATTTGTTGACGACCAGGTCGAAGCGTGGCCGCAGGGACGTGCCGAACACCGTTCCCAGGCGTACGGAAGCATAGATGCCGTTGATGTCCCTCTCGAATATCTTCTCCGACTCGATCTTCGTCCGCGCATAAAGCGAAACCGGAAACTTGCGCGACCCCTCGTTCAGCAGCATGCCGCTTGGCGCCGCGCCATACACGCTGCATGAAGACGAGAACAGAAGTCTCTTTGTCCGATAATGATTGCACACATCGACGATCAGCCTCGACGAGGCAATGTTGTGCAGCCATGTTTCATCTTCGTCCAGGCTGCAGGCCGGATCGCCGACCAGTCCACCCAGGTTGACGACGACGTCCGCGCCCTTCACGACTTCCGCCAGATCGTTGGCGTTTCGCATGTCGCCGGCGCGCAGTTTCAGATTCGGATACCTGAACTGCAGAGCGTCCAGATGGCGTCGACCGAAAAGAAACAGGTCAAGTACCGTTACCTCGTAACGATCCTCAAGCAGGAACCGGATCAGCCACGAGCCTATATATCCTGCCCCACCCAGGACAGTAACCTTTGTAGCCGTCATGATTGCTCCCCCAAATGAGCACAGTTTCCACCCTCACCCTACGCACCGCACTCCCATATGCCGGGGGTATGCCCTGCCTCCCAAGACCGGCAGGGCAACGTTCACGAAATTCAACGTCTCTTTCTTTTCCCCTCGTGAGCGAACCATCGTATTATTAACCAATTATTAACGAACATTTTAACGCAAAATGGTCGCCTGCGCAATAGGGCCAGCCGAGAAATAACGTCAGAAAATTTTATAGAAGGGAACAAATAATATTTTTAATATTCTGGAGCTCAGAATATTACGCCGCGCGAAGATGCGGGAATACATAACCTCCGGACGGAGTGGCAAATATGAATTTGCAAAGAGGCAGAACGTATACTACCCGCCGGCGCGGAACCGGCGTCCGTGTCGGACGCCCGCGAATGTCGCCACCTTCTGGCGCCGGACGTTTCCGGCCACGCCAGCTATTGCCAGTACCCGCCAGGAACGACGACGACGTCGCCGCTCTTCAACAGGATGTTGTTCTCCAGGCCGATTCCTTTCTTTATCTGGCTGTAATCGAACACGTAAACATTCTCCCGTCCGTTTTCGCGGCGGATGATCTTTATCTGCGGCTCGCTGGCCTGGACAGTCAGGCCGCCGGCCAGACTCAGGGCCTGCAAGACGTCGATCCGCCGGGTCGTTTGAAATTCACCCGGTTTGGCGACATGGCCGATGACATAGACGCTGTTGCCGGCGACCTGGCGAATTGAAACCGTTACGACGGGATAGGGAATATATTTCGTTATGCGCGTGGTCAGTTCTTTCTGGATATCCGAAGCGCTGCGTCCGGCAGCCTTGATGAATCCGACCAGGGGGAAGGCGATCATGCCGTCCGGCAGCACCAGCACCTCCTTCTCCATGCCGACTTCTTTCCAGACAGAGATTTCGAGGATATCGCCGGGGTTCAACAGATAGTCGCCGGTCTCGGCCGGTGTCGCCGTCGGTGTGGGCAGGGGCGCGGCGGCGGACGCCGTCGCGGCGGAATTCTGCGGTGCGACCTGCCCGGCCTCGCAACCGGCAACCAGGAACACGGCCGCGAGGAGGGCCATCAGCCCGCGAACATTCATCCGGTCGGCCACGAAATCCCCCTTCAAGGTTTTCCCCCGGGGCTTCCCTTCGCCAATGCATCTTTTTTTTGAGCCACCCCGCGGTCCGCAAGCGGCCGCCGCAGCCTTGTCCTCCCCGCGGCATCTGTTTCATGATGCTGCAAACCGGACATCGCGAATCTTATAGAGAGTACTCCCTCAATTCAAGGTGGACCAGGTTCGGCGACATGGGCCGCGACAATTCGCCGGGTGCCACCCTTCGCCGGGACAGTCCGGCGCCTTCCCCCGAGTTATGGAATGCTGCGAACGATCAATGGCCCCAACATCCGGGTCAGCGGCACCGGCAGGTGTTGCCAGACACGAATTGCCGCCCGGTATTTCGGGTTTTCCGGGTTCAGCTCGGAAATTTTTCCGTTCGCATCGACGAGATATTGCCAATAAAGCTGAACCGGGCGGGCGCCCCATTGTTTCTTGAAATTGAAAGTGCCTTCGTGGGACTCGTTGCGGGTCGAGCGCCCGAAATCGAATTTCCTGAAACCCTGATCGATGGCGTACCGGATCGCTTCCCAATAGAGCAAGTTATTGGGGCAAAGCGCCCGATAGTCCCGGATCGACGACACCCAGGGAAATTCCAGCGTATCGCGATACCACAGCGCGACCGCGGCGCCGATTGCCCGGCCTTCGTGGCGGACGGCAAAGATACGCACGGAATCGGGAAAGGATTCCAGGAGATTCCGGAAGAAACCGATGCCCAGTACGGGCGTGCCCAGATCGCGCATATTGCGGGCGAAGACGCCGTAGAATTCGTCCAGCAGATCGAGACCGCCGATTGCCGGTTCGAGCTTCGCCTTCTCGGCCCGGCGGATGCGATTGCGGATCTCGGAACGGAAGCCCTTCCACTGGCTGTCGGCGTCATCCGCCAGATCCAGAATCATGGTCACCTTGTGCTGTCGCGTCGGCAGACCGTCGCGGAAAGACTCCAGATGGCGCAATTCCACGAATTCCGCGCCGCTGTCATGCCGGATCCGTTCGGCCCGCTCCAGCAGCAGCTTGGCGGCGGGTTCTGTCCCGCAGACAAGGCCGCCGTAATTCACGAATGGCATCGAAACCAGGAAATGCCCGAAAATCCTGCTGCGCATCTCGACCAGCGGCAGCACCCCGTGGCATTCGCCGGTGCCGGACAGAGCGGCCAGATAGTGGCAGCGATGGCCGAAGCCCTTCTCGATAACCTGCTTCCAGGCATGCTGGTGATAAAATGTCGCGTTGGGCGCTGCGTTGACAAACCTGTCCCACGCACTGCTGTCCAGGTCCTCGATGACCGTACTGCCCGCCACTGAACAGGATCCCCGGCCGTGGAATCGCCGCAAGAAGATAGGTCCGGCTCGCGAACGCAGCATATTGCACCCCTGCGCATTATCAAAGTCCGGAGGCGGTTGCCGGGCCGGATGCGAGAATGTGTCGCGGGTCGGCTCGTATCCCGCCTGATAATTCGGTGCTGCAACGAAAGAAGTACGTGCCATAATGCCGCTGCTGGCGGGGCGCCAACCGGGCAATTGCCCCGGGGCCTCCACGAAACTGCGTGAAGCCGGATGAGCGGAACTTACAGCCTGCAAGTGGTCCAGCGCCTCGTTGATGACCTGAGCGCTGCCGGAATCCGCTATTGCCACTGGAAGGGCAGCGAGCATCTCGCTGCGACACTGTCCGGGCAGGGCGATCTTGATCTGCTTTTTTCCCGCGACGATCTGCTGAAGGTTTCGGGGATTTTTGCCAATCTGGGGTTCAGGCCATACCGGGCGGCGGCCTGCAAGTACAGCAGCGGCGTCATGGATTTCGTGGGCCTCGACGAGCTATCGGGAAAGATCGTCCACCTCCACACTTATTTCCGGCTGGTCATGGGCGATCCCCAGCTTCAGGAATACAGGCTGCCCTGGGAAGAAGAAATTCTGGCGTCGGCTTCGCCGGCCCATGAGGAAATTTCGATGCCGATC
>JAHELM010000062.1 GCA_024644185.1 Rhodospirillales bacterium
CCGTCAGCGCGGGCTCCAGCATGTAGCCCGAGAGTCGCGTATCCTTGCCGATAACCACGAGATGACGGTAGTCGCCACGACGGAACCTGTGCCCGGCGGCCATCGCCAGCCGCAGCACGGTCTGCGGCGTGATCGGCTCCACATTCGCCAGACCCCGCACGCCATCGGTTCCGAACAACCTGCGCGTCATCGATATTCCCGCTTTCCCGGACCCGAGGGAGAGTCCCCCAGGGTCGTTTACCCTCTTGCACCTGAATTATTACGGCAAGTGGCGTGAACAGAAAATTAATCGAATTAAAAAACCCGCGCCCGGAAATTCAGCAACCCGGCCAAATCGGTGCACACAATCGAACAAGACAGGGCAACGGCGCTACCCGGAAAACGAAATGGGGCGGCACCGCCAGCCGGCGCGCCGCCCCGATTTCCGTCTTGCCGCTGCTCAGCTTCCCGGCTGCGGCTTCGGATTGGGGTCGATGCCGACAGTACCGGCGGTCGGTACCGAAGACTTGGCCCCACCGCCGGCCGGCGTGTCATCGTTCGGCCGGACAATCGACTCGCCACGGGCGATCGCCTGGATTTCCTCGCCGTTCAACGTCTCGTATTCCAGCAACGCCTGAGCCAGCCGCTCCAACTCCTGATTGTTATCCTTCAGAATCTTCGTGCATACGTCATAGGCCTCGTCGACGATGCGGCGGATTTCCTGATCGATAAGATCGGCGGTCGCGATCGAGATATTCTTCGTCTGCGTCACCGAGTGGCCGAGGAAAATTTCCTCCTGGTCGGCGTTGTAGCGCAGCGGCCCAAGCTTGTCGCTCATGCCCCATTCGGTGACCATGCGGCGCGCCAGGTTGGTCGCCATCGAGATATCGCTGGAGGCGCCGGTGGTGACCTTGTCGTAGCCGAAGATCATTTCCTCGGCGATGCGGCCGCCCATGGCGACGACAAGATTCGCCTTCAGCTTGTCGCGCGCCATCGAGTACTGGTCCCTTTCGGGCAGTCGCATGACCATGCCCAGGGCGCGCCCGCGCGGAATGATCGTCGCCTTGTGAATCGGGTCCGAGGCCGACGAGTGCAGCGCGGCAATGGCGTGCCCGGCCTCGTGATAGGCGGTTAGCCGTTTTTCATCGTCGCTCATCACCATGGAGCGACGTTCGCTGCCCATCATGACCTTGTCCTTGGCGTCTTCAAGATCCTGCATGGTGACGACGCGGCGATTCTTGCGTGCGGCCAGCAGCGCCGCCTCGTTCACCAGATTGGCCAGGTCGGCGCCGGAAAACCCGGGCGTACCGCGGGCGATCACCTTGGCGTTCACGTCGGGCGACAGCGGGACCTTGCGCATATGCACTTTCAGGATCTTCTCGCGCCCCAGGATATCCGGGTTGGGCACCACCACCTGGCGGTCGAACCGGCCGGGCCGCAACAGCGCCGGGTCCAGGACGTCCGGACGGTTGGTGGCGGCGATCAGGATGACGCCTTCATTCGCCTCGAACCCGTCCATCTCGACCAGAAGCTGGTTCAGCGTCTGCTCGCGTTCGTCATTGCCGCCACCCAGCCCGGCGCCGCGATGCCGGCCGACCGCGTCGATTTCATCGATAAAAATGATGCAGGGGGCATTCTTCTTGCCCTGTTCGAACATGTCGCGCACGCGCGACGCGCCGACGCCGACGAACATCTCGACGAAATCCGAACCGGAAATCGTAAAGAACGGGACGTTCGCCTCGCCGGCGATGGCCCGGGCCAGCAGGGTCTTGCCGGTGCCAGGCGGACCGACCAGCAGGCATCCCTTCGGAATCTTTCCGCCGAGGCGTTGAAATTTCTGCGGATCGCGCAGGAATTCGACGATTTCCTCAAGCTCGATCTTGGCCTCGTCGATGCCGGCGACATCGTCGAAGGTTACACGCCCCAGTTTTTCGGTCAGCAGCTTGGCGCGCGACTTGCCGAAACCCATGGCCTTGCCGCCACCGCCCTGCATTTGACGCATGAAGAATACCCAGACGCCGATCACCAGAACGAACGGGAACCAGGTCATCAGAATGTCCAGCAGCGAACGGGACCCACGGCCGTCATCCTCGACCTTGAAGCGAATGCCCTTTTCGTGCAGCAGGGTACCCAGCGTCGTATCGCCCTCGGGCGCGCGCGTCTGGAACTCCTGTATGCCATCCTTGAAGTGTCCGGCGATCAGGTTTCCCGTGATCGTGACATCGTTGATCGTACCGCTGTCGACCTCGTTCAGAAACTCCGAGTAGTCGATCTCCGTCGGACCCGGGCGGGTCGTCGTGCCACTGAACAGATGGAATAGCGCCAGCAGCAGGATGACAATGAACACCCATACCGCGAGATTTCGACTGAAAAGGTTCACTTCGGAAACCCCTTGATTACCGTTTCGATTCCACCCCGCGCGGCCCCGGCACGGCCACGCCAAGGATTACAGGATACTATTTCTTGCCGTTCAAGCAAAGTCCGCGCCAACCGCAAACCCCGCCGCGCCCAAGGCCCGCGCCGGAAGAAAGGTCACGACCGCATCTTCGCCCCCCCGCGGCGGCGCCATGTTGCGCCGGTACCTGAGGTGGGGTACGGCAACCAAGCCGTCAAGGTCAAAGATCGCCGGAAGTGTAGGCCGCACCGGGGCGGGCGGCCCCGATTCGCGCAGTTCGGGCCGCCGCGCCAGAATTTCAGACCACCCCGCCGCGCCAAGCCCACCGAAGCGCGCCGTGGCTTCCGCGCGGCCCCGCAGAGACAGGCGGTACCGGCCGTCCCAGATCGCGCCATCCACCGCCGGACAGGATTCGGCCGCCGCATCTGGCTCGCGACACAGCAGGATAGCCGCGCCGCGCCGCAGGATGCGGCATCCGGCAAGGGTTCGGCCTTCACCCGCACCGCCGCCGACCAGCCAGTCATACAGGCGCTCCAGCCGCTCCAGCCGGGGCGCGTAGGGGCCGCCGCCAATACAGCCCAGCACCCTGGCGATCGCGCGCAACCCCACCTCCTCGGGTGCGGCACGAAGGGCGTCCGGCGCCACAATGGCGTAGCCCTGCGGATAGATCGTCGCGGCGCCGGCCAGGAGATCGGTTGCCGCCGCCTCCAGGGCCGCGCGCGCGCGCGCCAGGCGCCGTGCCGTATCGGCCAAACGCGCGGGCGTCAGGCCCTCCGCGGCCAGATCCGGCAGCATCCGGCGCATGCGCACACGGGCATAGGCCGGGTCGTCATTCGACGGATCCTCGACGAATTCCTGCCCTTCGGTCCGCAACAACGCGACCAGCCGCCCGCGCGGCACGTCCAGCAAAGGCCGCAACAGGCGCAGCCCGGCACCCTCGGTAATCGGCGCCATCGCCGCCAGCCCATCGACGCCGCTGCCACGCGCCAAGCGCAGCAAAAGGGTTTCCGCCTGGTCCTGCCGGTGATGGCCGAGCAGCAGATGGAGCACGCCGGCCTGTCCGCACCACTCGGCAATCAGCGCATAGCGCGCATGGCGGGCCGCCGCCTGTCGATCGGCTGCCGGCGCCGATCCCTCCCGGGTCAATACCGTGGCCGGAATTTCGCGAGCAGCCAGCCAGCCGGCCACCCGGGCAGCCTCGGAACCCGATTCAGGGCGCATCGCATGATCGACGACAAGGGCATCGACCCTGCCGCCGACGGCACGCACCCAGCCCTGCGCCAGCAGAACCAGTGCCAGACTATCGGCGCCACCGGAACACGCAATCGCCAGATGCGGCGCCGCCTCGAAAGGGCCGAGTCGCGCCATGCAGGCCGCAAATTCGGCCTGCGTGAGCGGCGTCTCGGCCGGTCCGGTCATGTCACGAACATTTCAGTTTTTTCTGCTCGCTCTCCGCCGCGCGGAGCACGCGAGACGGGGCTTTTGGAAAGCTGGTCAGCAGCTTGGCGTATGTCTTGCACGCCGATTCGGTCTCGTTCAGGGCCGCCAGTGCCATGCCCAGCTTGAGCAGGTTATCCGGTGCCTTGCCGCCATCGGGAAACCGCTTATAGCCATCGAGGAAGACCCGCGCGGCCTCTTTGTAGTCTTTCTGGACGTACCGGGTTTCGCCGAGCCAATACAGCGCATTCCCGGCCAGGGGATCGTTCGGGTTGCGATCCAGGAAGGTCTGTAGCGCGGTGGCGGCGGCATCGAAATCGCGCGTCTTCAGGAGTTCGAAAGCGTAGTCGTACTGCTGGCGCGGCGTCGCGTCCTTGGGCAAGCCCGGCAGGGCGACCCCGGCGGCGGCGGTGTCCGGCGGCGCGCTGTCGGATTCGGCGGCGGCAGGGGCCCCTGCTCCGGCGGCGAGACGATCCTCGATTTCGCGCAGTCGGATCTCCATGTCTTGCGACATGCGGTCGAGACGCTGATCGATCACATCGACGCGGTGCTGGAGTTCCTCGATACGCCCGTTCATGCCCCGCAGCTGGTCCTGCATCTGGCCAATCTGCAATTGCAGACGTGCCGCCACTTCATTGTCGGCGGCGGCCGCCTCGCTGGTGGCCGGAAGTTGGCCCTTGTAGACGTATCGCTGCAGGTCGGCGATTTCACGGCGCAAACGCTCGATTTCGCGGGCCAGATTCGAATCCTGCGCAAAAACCGGAGTTGCCGGATACGCGACGATGGCGAAGCCGATCAGAAGCGCGGCCGCAACTTGTTTGCGGAGCGCCGTGACCGACACGGTGAATTTGCCGAAAAGCGTGTTCATGCGATCCAGTGTATTAGCGGTGTTCGGCAAGAATATGGCGAAGCCCAAGATCATTTGGAAACCCCAAAAAAGCGGAATCCAATGCCAGAAAGCAAAACGCGGCCCCGGCTTGCACCGGGGCCGCGTCAGCATTCAGTTCGCTGTCAGGTCAGGACGCAGCGCCCTTGACGACCATGACGGCGCGACGGTTCTGAGCCCAGGCCGCCTCGTTCGAGCCGAGGACAGCCGGACGCTCTTTGCCATAGCTGATGGTTTCCATCCGGCTACCGGCCACACCCATGCTCTGCAGGTACTGCTTGGCAGAGGAGGCCCGACGGTCGCCGAGCGCGAGGTTATACTCGCGGGTGCCGCGCTCGTCGGCATGACCCTCGACGTTGACCATCACGGAAGCGTTGGTCTTCATCCACGAGGCCTGACGGTTCAGCGTTTCGATGGCGTCCGGACGCAGGTCGGACTTGTCGAAATCGAAGAACACGCGGTCGCCGACATTGACCACCAGGTCTTCCTGTGAACCAGGAACGATCGACGGACCGGCGGTGCCGCTGTCGGTCGGAGCCGTGGTCTGGCCGCCGGTGTCGACAGTCGTGTCTTGCTTGGCCGGTTCAGTGCAACCGGCGGCGAGCAGCAGGGCGGCCAAAAGGCCAAAAACTTTTACGCGCATCGATAACCCCCCTTAGAGGTCAAAAGGAAAAAAACAGGTCCGCATCGGAATTCCATGCGTGACGCATATAAACACGAGATCAAGCCAAATACAACCGTCCACGCTCGGGAAAACCGCAAATTTTTGGGCATTCCCGAGGCAATTCCAAGGCACCCCCCCGTTTAACGATTCAATGGCGACCACGCAGGGTCGGATGCATCGGTGGGCGTCTTGACTTCACGGAGATTGTAACCGGTAAGGTCGACGGAGTACAGCTTTGTGATTCCGCCCTTGCCGCTCTTTTCAGTCGGGGTCTGTCGGAAGAAGACAAGCACGCGGCCGTTTGGCGACCAGGTCGGCGCCTCGTCGAGGAAACTCTCGGTCAGCAACCTCTCGGCAGAGCCGTCGGGCCGCATCACGCCGATGAAGAAGCGCCCGCCATGGAATTTTGTGAAGGCGATCAGATCGCCGCGCGGCGACCATACCGGCGTGGCGTAACGGCCCTGGCCGAAGCTGATGCGCTGGACGTTGCGCCCGTCGACATCCATGACATAGAGCTGCTGCGTGCCGCCGCGGTCGGAGTTGAAGACAATCCGCTGCCCGTCGGGCGAATAGCTGGGCGACGTATCGATCGCCGGATCGAAGGTCACCTGCCGTGCAATCCTGGTGCGCAGGTCCATCATCCAGATGTCGGAGTTTCCGTCCTTGGCGTAGGACATGACCACCGTATTTCCATCCGGCGAGAATCGCGGCGCGAAGGTCATCCCCTCGAACGTGCCCAGCATCTCCTGCCGGCCGGTATTGATATCGAACAGATAGACCCGCGGCTTGTCGTTGAAATACGAAAGATAGGTGATTTCCTGCCGCGACGGCGAGAAACGCGGGGTCAGAACCAACGCGCTGCCATCGGTCAGGAACTTATGGTTGGCGCCGTCCTGGTCCATGATCGCCAGTCGCTTGACCCGCCGCGTATGCTCGCCGCTCTCGGCGATATAGACGATGCGGCTGTCGAAATAGCCTTCCTCGCCGGTGATCCGCTTGTAGATGGCGTCGGCGACGATATGCGCGACGCGGCGCCAGTTGGTGTAGGGCGTCATATAGGCAAAGCCCGCCATCTGCTGTTCGGCGAACACATCCCACAGGCGGAATTCGAAGCGCAGACGGCCATCCGACTCGAAACGGACATTGCCGCTGACCAGCGCCTGGGCATTGATCACCCGCCAATCCGAGAACCGCGGCCGCGCCTGCAGCGATTCCGGCGTCTGGATGAAGGCCCGCGCATCGATCGGCGCGAACAGCCCGGAGCGTTCCAGGTCCGCGGCAATGACCGCCGAAATGTCGCGTCCGGCCTGAATGGTTGCCGGATCGGCGCTGTAGAAATCGGTAATGGCAACCGGCAAGGGATCGATATTGCCATGGGTGATGTCGATGCGCAGCTCCGCCCGCGCGCCCCCGGCCGCCACGAGCAGGAGCAACAACCCGGCCAGACAGGCCACGGGCAGCCGCGGGATCGCGGCGCGGTTCGAAAGGAATGCTGTCATCGTCATTGCCCCACCATCTGGCTCGGACCGAACCTCAAAGTCATCTCTTTCCATATATCATACTTGTCCGCCGGGAGCTTGAAAGGGGTACAGCGCGGGTTCTTCACCGCCCGCAAGGCACTCTCGGCGGCCGTCCGGTAAAATGCATCGCTGCGCATCCGCGCCTGATCGACAACCTTGGCCGATACGACGCCGCCGTCGCGGCTCAACACCATGGCAATTTCGACGACCAGTTCCTCGGGGTTGCGCGCACCGATCGGCACGTTCCAGCACGGCTCGATCTGCCGTTGCACGGAGTCGGTTTCGCTGGCCGTCAGGCGGTTGCCGAGCGTCGGGGCCAACTGCGGCTGGCGTTCGGACGGGGTGTCCGGCGGATCGAGAACCGCCGCCAGATCGTCGACCAGGCTGCCGGTCGGCTTCTTGTCGGCTGGCTTCTTCGGCGCCGGCGCATCGCTTTCCAGCAGGTCCACGGTCTTCAGCACCGAGGCAAAATCGTCTTCCTTCGGCGGCACCGGCTTCGGCTTCGGCCGCGCCGGCAGATCCACTGGCTTGGTTTCGGGCGCCGGCTGCGCGTCGGGCGACGGCACGGGCACGGGTTCGGGCTCCTGCTCCACCGGCTTGGGCGGCGGGGGCGGCGGCGGCTCCGGCGTGTCGGGCTTCGGCGCGGGCGGCGGCGCCGGCGGTTCTTCCGGCGTCGCGGGCTTCGCGGCCTTCGGCTGTGGCGCCTTGCGTTCCGGCGTCTCGGATGCATCGGCGATCTCGACGGCGATGATCTGCACCGGATCCACCGGCAGGGTCATGGTGTAGGGCAAGCCAATCCAGGCCACCGCAACGACGACGAAGTGCAGCAGCGCGGAATAGAGTATCGCCTTGCGCATCGGCATCGGGGGCTACTTCTTCTTTTTCCCTGTATCCGGCATTTCGGCCAGCAGCGAGACCTTGCTGTATCCGGCGGCGGCGATCTGCCCCATCACCGTCATGACGGTGCCATAGGGAATCGACTTGTCGCCGCGCACGAATATCCGGGTATCCGGCTTGGCGCCGGTAATGGCGGCCAGGCGCGGCGCGAGATTATCGAACGGAACCACGGTCTCCTGGATGAATATCTCACCCTTGGCGTTGATCGTAAGCACGATCGGTTCGTCCGGCGTGTTGATTGCCGCCGCCTCGGTTTTCGGCAAGTCCACAGGCACGCCGACGCTGAGCAACGGCGCCGTCACCATGAACACCACCAGCAGCACCAGCATGACGTCGACGAAGGGCGTCACGTTGATCTCGGCCATCGGGCGGTGCCGCCGGATGCGGCGGCCGCCTTCGCGCTTGAGGATGCCTGCGGCCATGGCTCAGACCGCCTCTTCGATCTGGCGCGACAGGATGGCGCTGAACTCGGAGGAGAACGCCTCCAGCCGCCCGGCATAGCGGTTCAGATCGCTGCTGATCTTGTTATAGGCGATGACGGCGGGAATGGCGGCCACCAGACCCAGCGCGGTGGCGAACAGCGCCTCGGCAATGCCCGGCGCGACGACGGCCAGCGTCGTCTGCTTCGAGGCCGCGATCATCTGGAAGCTGTTCATGATGCCCAGGACAGTGCCGAATAAGCCGATGAACGGCGCGGTCGACCCGACCGAGGCGAGGAAGGTCATGTAGCGTTCGAGCAATTCCATCTCGCGCCCGACGGTGACATGCATCACCCGATCGATGCGTTCCTGCAGGCTGCCGGTCAGGGATCCCCCGGCACGGCGGCGGCCCAGCGAGCGCCGCCATTCGCGCATGGCGGCGGAAAACACCGCCGACATCGGATCGCGCGGCCTCTGCCCGACGGAATCGAAGAGGTCGTCGAGCGACCCGCCGGACCAGAAGGCGTCCTCGAACTTGCCGGCCTTGCGGTCCAGGCTGCGCAGCTTCAGCACCTTCTGAAAGATGATGGCCCAGCTGAAAACCGACGCCGCGAACAGCACGATGATCACCAGCTTGACGATCGGATGCGCCGACCAGAACAGGCCCATGAGCGAAAGATCGGATGCGGCGACGGAGCCGCCAAGGGTTACGGAATCGATGATGTTGGTTTCCATGGCTATACTTGCTGTTGCTCCGTCGAGTGTTTCAAGTGGCCCTCAACCCAGGGCCGTGGCGCCAAAATCCAGCAGCGCCGCGCGCAGCGGTGCGGGGATGCGGGCCGGCCGGCCGGCCGGTCC
>JAHELM010000063.1 GCA_024644185.1 Rhodospirillales bacterium
CGGCGCCATGAACCCCCAGATCCGCTTCGGCGAGGATCTGATGAGCCGCGTCTCCTACATCATGATGCATCCGGGCGGCGAGGTCGAACTGACCCAGACCATCCGCGCCACGATCGACCGGCTGGCGCTGGAATCGGCCGGCGAGGCGGGCATCGCGACGGACGACATCCTGGAGATCGTCATCGTCGGCAATCCGGTCATGCACCACCTGGTGCTGGGTATCAACCCGGTCGAACTCGGCGGCGCGCCCTTTGCGCTGGCCACCGATTCGTCGCATCTGGTTACGGCGCGCGCGCTGACCATCCACAACGTCAATCCGGGCGCGCGGGTCTACACCCTGCCTTGCGTCGCCGGCCATGTGGGCGCGGATGCCGCCGGCGTGGTGCTGTCCGAGGCGCCTTACGAGCGGGACGAGATGGCGCTGATCGTCGATGTCGGCACCAATGCCGAGATCGTGCTGGGCAACCGGCACAGGCTGATGGCCTGTTCCAGCCCGACCGGCCCGGCCTTCGAGGGCGCGCAGATTTCCGCCGGCCAGCGTGCGGCCCCCGGCGCCATCGAACGGGTGCGCATCGACCCGGAAACGCTGGAACCGCGCTTCTGCGTCATCGGCTCGGATCTGTGGTCGAACGACGAGGGATTTGCCGCCGTCGCAAAGAAATCGGGCGTTACCGGTATTTGCGGTTCCGGCATCATCGAGGTGCTGGCGGAGATGTTCCTTTCCGGCATCCTGACCCATGACGGCGTGATCGACGGGACGCTGGCCGCGCGCAGCGACCGGATCGTCGCCGACGGCCGGACCTTCGCCTATATCCTGCATCGCGGCGAGCCGGAGATCCGCGTCACCCAGACCGATGTGCGGGCGATCCAGCTGGCCAAGGCGGCGCTCTATGCCGGCGCCCGGCTGCTGATGGACCGCATGGGGGTGGAGACGCTGGACCGGATCGTGCTGGCCGGGGCCTTCGGTACGCATATCGACCCGAAATACGCGATGGTGCTGGGCATGATCCCGGATTGCGCGCTGGAACACGTGCAGTCGGCCGGTAATGCCGCCGGCACCGGCGCCCGCATCGCCCTGCTGAACGCCGCCGCGCGCGGCGAGATAGAACGCGCGGTGCGCCGCATCGAGAAGGTGGAAACGGCGGTGGAACCGCGCTTCCAGCAGCATTTCGTCGAGGCCATGGCGCTGCCGCACAAGACCGCGCCCTTTCCGAACCTGTCGACGATGGTCGCCCTGCCGGCGCGCAAGCCGTCGGCCACCGGAACAGACGAGGACGGCCAGGCCCGTCGCCGCCGCCGCCGCTGAGGCCCGGGGGTCAGAGCCCGGGGAACCGGGGGTCAGGGAACCGGGGGTCAGGCTTGCTTTCCTTGCGTTATTGAAATCGACACCCGGAATCCGATCGCCCGCGTAAATAATGCAAGAAAAGCAAGCCTGACCCCGATCCTGACCCCGATCTTCAATACGGCAGCGCCAGGCCGAGGCCGAAGGTGACGCTGCGCTTGTCGTAAAGATCGATGCTGCTGCGGGTTTCGCTGTAGCCGAGGTTGAAGCTGGGCGAGACGCCGAACAGCACCCAGCCGGTCTTCACCACCTGCAGATTTGTTGCCGCCGTCAGGTCTTCCTGGCGGGCGCCGAAGAACACGGCATAGTCCTTGTAGACGTCGCGGGTCAGCGACCCGTTGACCGACATGCGCCAGCCGTTCGCCGGACTGGAGGCGAGAGATATCGACAGGCCGCGGCGCAGGAAGGAATAGAGCTCCGCCTCGGCATTGCGGTCGCCGAACACCCCCTGGATCTGCAGGGCGGTGGTCTGGCCCAGCGCGATGGACGGGCCGGCGCTGGTCTCCCATTGCCGGAAATCGCGCAGCGTTTCGTGGGCGATGTCGCCGTGCGTCAGGGTCACGCTGCCGGTCATGGTCAGCGGTCCGCCAAGCGAACGCCCGCCCTCGGCGAAGACGCTCTGTTCGGTGCGTTGCAGCTTGTTGTCCCAGAATGACGGCTGCACGGCAATCCCGGCGCGAACCCTGCCTTTTGGGCCGCGCAGCCGCACCGCCAGCGTTCCCTTCGCATTGGACGACGGCGTCCCCACCCTGCCGAGAGGTTCCGAGTGAGTCGCGTCGATTCCCAGTTCGATGCGGGTATTGCCGTCCCAGGGCGTGCGCGCCGTGCCGCCGGCGGAAATCGTGCCGCGCACGCCCTCCTGCTGCTTGGCGTCGTCGTTCAGCGTGAAGGGCAGGCCGAAGAAGCGCACCGTGTCGTTATAGGTGCCGCCGGTGATGTTGCTGTCGGGCGCCACGCCGACATCGAAGCGGCCGACGAAGGTCTGCCGGTCTTCCAGGCCGCGGATCGCCGCCTCGATATTGCGGCGTACGTGTTCCGGCGGGTTCTTGCCCAGCTCGGCCACCAGAATCGCCTTGGCGGTGCGGATATTGCCGGCCGCCGCATGCGCCATTGCCAGTTCGATCCGTGGCCGCGGCCAGTCCGGAAGTCTGTCGCGCAAGACCTCCAGCCGGGCTATGGCGGCTTGCGGCTGGCCCAGCGCCACCTCGACCTGGGCAATCAGCACCTGCAATTCCGGCTCGTCGGGCCGGTGCTGTTCCAGGATACGCAAAATCCGGTAAGCTTCCGCGATCTGTCCTTCGGCCAGCAGCTTTTGCGCCACGGCCAGCGCCACCTGGTCGCCCTGCGCCCGGGGCAGGATAACGGTGCCCGGCGGCGGCACGGCGTCGGGCATCTGCGCCGATACGGGCCCGGTGACCGCCAGCCACAGCCCGGCGGCCAGCGCCACACCCAGCCAGCGGGGGGCATCCATGCGCCTGTATTCGTCCATCGCCGGTGACCCTATACGATGCGGGTCGTGCGCGCTACCGGCGGTCATAATGCGCGTGGCAATCAGCGCTCCTACCCCCCAGTAACCGCCCGCATCCAGCCGGTTTCCTGAATCAGGCCGGTCATGATCGGGATCAGGGCGTCCTCGATGGCGCGTTGCGTGCCGCGCAGATCGACCAGGGCGGCGGTGAATTCGTCCGGCAGTTCGTCGAATTCCATGATCAGGTCCTCGGCCATGCCGGCCTTGAAACCGGGATGGAAGGTAAAGCCGAAGCAATTGCCGGCGCAGCGGAACAGCGCCGGGCGGCCGGCCGCGTCCACCGCCAGGACCTCCGCATCGGCCGGTGGCACCGGCCGGTCGCGCATGAACACCGCGATGGGGAAGCGGACCGGCAGGAATCCGGCCAGCGCGCCGTCCGCCACGCGCCTTGCCTCGCCAAGCTCGAAGACCAGATCCGCCCGCTCGCTGCCGCCGCCGGCGGCCAGGCACAGGATCTGCGCGCCCAGCCCGAAGCCGATAACCGGCTTGCCCAGCGCCAGCGCCTGGCGGGCGAGCGCCAGTTCCTCGGTCAATGTCGGCACGGCACGGCCGCCCGTCGTGCCCCAGGGCCCGCCGCCCAGCAGGATCAGCCCGGCGGCGAATTCCATGGTCGCGGGCAGGCCGCCGCCGGCGGTGAACGGCCGGAAATAGGTGAAGCGGACGCCGCGGCCCTCCAGATGATCCTCGATCTGGCCGAGATATTCCCCCGACGTGTGCTGGATCACGAAGACCGGATTTGCCGCGGTAGTCACGGCGTCTTCGGCGCGCAGAGCGCGGCGTGCGACGACGCCTCCACCAGCACGTCCCGGAAGTCCCGCGGCCCGAGGGTCAGCAGATCGGGCCGGGCGCTGGCGAAGAATCGCTCGATCGCGGCTGGAATGTCGGCGATGGCCTCGCCGCGCAAGCTGGCCTCAAGGTCGTAGATAATGCGTGGCGGCGTGACGAAGAAGTCACCGGTGAACAGAACCTCGCGGATGCGGTCCTGCCTCGGCCCGTCCAGCCGCAGCCACGCGCAGATCGTGCCGCCGGGACAGATGCGGCTGGCCCGCAGCACCGCGGCGTCGGCGCCTGGATTGTCGATCTCGCGGACGAAGGCCTCGGTACCGATCTCCTCGCTGAAAAACCGCTGCGCCAGCGCTTCCTCTGCGGCCGATATCTCGCCCCATTCGGGGGTGATCGCCAATCCCTCGGCGAAGCCGTCCAGCATTGCCGCCTTGACCGCCTCCATGTCCGGCACCCGGCCGCCCAGCAGTTCCTTCAGGGTCACCACGCGTTGTGTGCCGGATTCCAGATTGCGCTTCGCCAGCTTGGCGGCCGGGATGTTGATCGCGGCCACCATCTCCGCCGGGTTCATGTCGATCAGCAGGGTGCCCTGATAGAACAGCGTGTCGCCGTCGAAGAACCCGCCGGTGCCGCAGAGTTTGCGTCCGTCCACCTCGATGTCGTTGCGCGGCCGGAAGCGGGCGTCGACACCCAGCGTCGAGATACCCCGCGCCGCCGCCTCGCAGATCGCGCGGGTGAGGTCCGCCAGATTGCCGATGCCCAGCGTCTTGCGGTGGAAGGCCAGTTCCCAGCCGAGCTGCCCCTCGTCCAGATAGATGGCGCCGCCGCCGGTGATCCGCCGCACCACGCCGATGCCCTTTCCCAGGCAATGGTCCAGCCGCAATTCCTGGCTCAGATCCTGGTGCCGGCCGATCAGGGCGGTCGGCGGGAAATGCAGGAAACGGATGGTGTCGGGCGCCGTGCCCGCCTTGTGCGCCTCGATCAGGGCCTGGTCGAAGGCGATATTGGCGCGGCCCTCGCGCCGGCCGGTGTCGATGACACGGAATTTCGGCGCCACGGCTCAGGTCTTCGGCATGCCGAGCTGGCGGCGGATCTTCCGCAGGTCGGTCTTGTTCGGCTGGAACGGGAAGGAGGCGATGTCGCTGGGCGGGGAATCGCCATAGGGGCGGTCGCAGGCCGAGATGTCCTCGGCGAACTTGCCGGGACAGCCGGAGGTGCGGAAGGCGATGCCGGTGTCGATTATGGCGCCGATCTCGGACTGCCCCAGGCCGTAATCGACGACGCGGCCGGACTCGTCGAAGCGCATGGCCTCCACCCGCGCGCCGCAATAGTCGATGACGTAGCGGCCAAGCTGCACCCGTCGCCACTGGTCGCGCGGCGTTGCCGGCAGGTGATCCATCAGCGAGCCCTTCTCGGGGAAGAAGCAGAACATGTGGCTGTGCCCGCCCATGTCGCGCAGCCGCTGAACCAGATGCAGCACGTCGGCCTCGCTCTCGCCCATGCCGACGATGATATGGGCGCCGAATTTCTCGGGCCCGAAGATGTCGCGGGCATCCTCCAGGATCTCCCAGTATTTCCTCCAGCCATGCGGCGACTGCACGCCCTTGCCCCGGGTGCGCTCGAACAGTTCCGGCGTCGCCGCGTCCAGCGCCACGGTGAAGATGTAGGCGCCCAGATCCTTGAGCCGCGCCACGTCGGCCCGGGTCATCGTCGTCGGGTTGGACAGGATCGACACCGGAATCGCCGCCGGGTCGATGCGGCTGGTCCATTGCTTCAGCACCGCCACCGTATCGGCGTCCGAATCGGGGTGCGTGATCATGCTGATGCACATGCGGTGGAAGGGCGAGGCGGCGCCGTCCTTCGCCACGATGTCAGCCACCTGCGCCATCGGTACGGCCGGCCAATCGACGCGGATGAAGTTGCGGTCGGCATAATTGCGCTCGGCCTCGCGATGCCGGGCAAGGCCGCAATAGGCGCAATTGGCGCGGCATCCCTCGGGATAGGTCAGCAGCAGGTTCAGGCAGCGGGTGCAGCCGCAGCGGTGCATGCGCCCCGGCATGATGCCCAGCGTGATCGCCGCCGCCGTCGAAAGCTGCACATATTCCGGCGACCGCATTTGCGGCGTCAGGATATTGTAGTTCGGCAGGTAGACCCCCTGCGGCGACCGGTTCGCCGTCTTGACCCGGCCGCCATTGCGGGCCTCGGCCGGAATCGCGGCCGGGGCGCGTGGCTGCATGGCGTCGAAGGGATTGTAGTCCAGCGCGCCCTTCGCGGTGGCGATCGGCTCGGCGCCTTCGGGTTTCATGCAAGTCATCGCGGGCTCCTGGACAGTGTCGTCTCTGCGGTGGTGGCGCGGTCTGGCGTGGCCCAGTATTCCGGCCACGCGATCCAGCCGGCGCGCAATTCGTCGGGACTGGGGCCGGCGCCCTCGGCATGGCTGCGCATGATGTCGCGGCGCCGCATCAGGGCCCGCGCGTTGGCGGCGCCGAACAGGGCCTCGATCTCCTCCGCGTAATCCTGCAACGCGTCGGCATCGCCGGCGAGCCGGGCCGCCGCCGCCTCGCCGGCCAGCGTGCCGGACATGACGGCCGGGCCGATGCCGGCGCCGGTTATCGGATTGGTCAGGCCGGCGGCGTCGCCGGCCAGCAGAACCGGCACATCGTCCAGGGCGCCGACCGGATCGAGCATGCCGCCGGCCGGGATCGACCCGCCGGTGAAACCCAGGATGCCGCGGCCGACCCGGCCTTCGCCGGCCAGCCGCCGGTGCAGGACATCCAGCAACGGCTTCAACCGATGCCGCTGGGTATGCACCGCGCCCAGGCCGACATTGGCGATATCGCCCCGCGGGAACAGCCAGCCATAGCCGCCGACAATGCCGGCCGACAGGAAGATATCGGTCGCGTCATGCCGCCTGAGCAGCGGCACGGCGATCTGGCGGGTCTCGACGATTTCCCGATTGATCCGGCCGATCGCCGCGCCGACGTTCGAACGCGGTCCGTCGGCGCCGATGACGAGTCGCGGGCGCAGCACGGTGCCGTCGGTCAGCGTCACCGCGCCATCCCGTCCGATTTCCGCCGCCGAGACGCCGAAGCGGCAATCCGCGCCCGCCTGGCGCGCCGCCCGCACAAGCGCCGCGTCGAAGGCGCCGCGGTCCAGCATCCGTCCGCGGAAATCGGTCGTTGCGTGCGGTGCTTCGTCTTCCACATAAGTCATCATCGCGTCGACCCGCTGGCGGGTCACCGCATCCAGGCCTTCCACCGACTGGTCCAGCATGGTCGGCACGAATTCGGCGCACTGCACGGGCTGGCCGGGCTTGCGCCGCCGGTCGATGCCCAGCACGCGAAGGCCGGTTCGTGCCGCGGCCCGGGCGGCACGGCTGCCGGCCGGGCCAAGCCCGACGACCAGAATGTCGATCGGCTCGTCAACGGACATCAGGCCGCGCAGCTCCGGGTGAGTCCATCTCCGCCGCCGACCTTGATCGAACAGCAGGCATGTTCCTGGTGCGCCGGCCGGCCGATCGCGCGCGCCACCGCGACCGCGCCATCGGCGGGGAAGGCGATGCCATCCAGCCCGGCCATCACCGCATAGGCGTCGGCGATGCGCTTGTGCATGCCGGGCGGGCGGGCGCAGCCCAGCAATACCTGGCGGTCGGAAATCCGCGTCCGTGCCTCCAGGAAGATGCGGCCGACCTCATGCGCGTCCGGCGTCAGGAAGGTGCCCGGCCGGGCATAAAACGGCATGATGACGACCAGGACCAGCGCATGCACGCCATGCCGGCTGACGATGTCCAGCGCACTGGCCTCGCCCAGGATGCGACCGTAATGCAGGCCGATCACGATATGCGGGACGATCTCCATCTTCGTCGCGCACAACGCGGCCAGCGTCGCCTCGAAATCGGCCACGGGGCGGTCCAGGTGATAGACGTCGCGGATCGTCTCCTGTGCCCCGATCACGTCCATCATGGCGGTATCGACGCCGGCGCTCTCCATCAGCCTCGCACGCCGCTCGTCGGTCAGCGCCGTGTGGATGGCGATTCTCAGGGTCGGGAAATCGCGCTTCAGCCCCTCGATCACCGGATAGAAGCGTTCGTAGGGAATCTCGTTCCGTCGGTTCGACCCGCCGGACAGCAGGAAGCCCTGCAACCCGCGCAGCAACACCATGTCGCGCACCTGGCGATCGAGTGCCTCCGGGCTGGTCGCGGGGATCATCGGCTCCAGAATCTTCGCCTGGCAATGGTCGCAATCCAGTGCGCAGCCGCCGGCGGTGATCGAGAAGGCTGGAAAGCTGTTCTTGCCGCAGCCCTCCAGCTCTGAGCTGGAATATTCCTTGAAGGTCGGTGTCGAAAACCGGATCGGGCGCGCGGCAACCGCTTCGCCCCGGCTCTGCATGGCGGCAACCAGGGACGCGTCGAATTGCGCGTCCTCCAGATCCTCGATTTCCGACAGCCGCTCCAGCCAGCTCATGAACTCTGTTCCGAATATGTATCAGGGAGATCTAATTTATTCGCGGGTATGTCCGAGGGCAATACTCAACTATGCCGGATTTCGCCGGTCAGGGCCAGTGCGGCGACGATGCGGAACTCGTCGCGGACCGCGCCCTCGTTGCGCGGGTCGTCGAGGGTGGCGAACCAGTGTTCCGGCCGCGCGTCATCGTCCACCAGGTCGGAGTCGAGGCGCCGCAGCAGCGCGCGCGCCGGCTCGGGCAGCGGCGCGCCGGTCGGCCACCCGTTCAGGCGGCCCCACAGGCCGGCCCAGCAACGGGCCACGGTCCACGGGTTATAGCCGCCGCCGCCCAGAACCACCGTCGCCGGGGCCAGGCCCGCCAGCGCCGCGACCGCATCCCACAATGCGCCATTGCCCAGCGCCATCGCCGATAGCGGGTCGCCGGCCAGGCCATCTGCCCCGCAGGTGACCACCACCGCATCGGGGCCGAAGGCGCGGCCCAGCGGCAGCACGGCCTGACGCATGAGGAAGGCGAATTCGCTGTCGTTGCAGCCGCGCGGAACCGGCAGGTTGCGGGCATTGCCGCCACCCCGGTCCTCGGCCGGGCCGCTATGCGGCCAGCGGTTCTCCTCGTGGATGGAAACGGTGAAGACGCGCGGGTCGTCGGCGAAGGCATCCTGCACGCCATCGCCGTGATGGGCATCGAGGTCGGCGTAGAAAACGCGGCCCGCTCCCTCGTCCAGCAGGGTCAGGATGGCGAAGACCGGATCGTTGAAATAGCAGAAGCCGCTGGCCCGGTCGGGCCGTCCATGATGGGTGCCGCCGGAGGGGTGATAGGCAACCCCGTGGGTCAATGCCAGCCGTGCCGCCAGGATCGAGCCGCCGACCGCGGTCGCGGCAC
>JAHELM010000064.1 GCA_024644185.1 Rhodospirillales bacterium
CGGCGTCGCGCAGCAACCCGGCGCTGAAGCTGGCCGCCTCGCGATCGCCACGCACCGCCTGGCAGAAGACGGCAATCTGTTCGCCATAGGTGTCCGTCAGCACGGATTTCCCGGCGGCGGCCATGTCGCAGGCCCCGGATACGTCGTCCAGCAGCAGCCGGTTGTCGATGGCGGCGCGCAGCAGATGCGGGTCGGTGTCCCGATTCGGCGCAATGGCGATCATATCGGCCACCGCGCCGACCAGACCCATCGCCTCCAGCCGTTCGACCCGGATTCCGATCAGGCTGGTCTGGGGGTCGTCCGGCGCGCGGACGGGCGCGATCGCGGTGGACAGCAGCAGACGCCGCGCCAGATCCTGCATTGTCGGCGACTCGGCGCCGGCGGCAAGCTGCGGCAGCAGGGTCAGGATCGTGGCGCGCGACGTTCCCGTCCACATTTCGACGCCAAATCCGCCCATCGATTCTTCCAGCATCCCGCCGGAATCCGGGTCGATCGTCGCCAGTTCGCCGATTTCTATACCCGGCGCGTCCGTTGGCGAGGAATACTCGAACGGCGACGCCGGCGCCGGTTCGGCGGCGGGGGCCAGCGGCGTCGGCTGCTGGGCCGGCACCGCCAGCGGCGCGCAAAGGATCGCGGCGCCGAAGACGGCGGCGGCGATCAGCCCGCGGTCAGTTCGGGAAGCGGGACGCATCGACCGGCGTCTCGACGGTTTCGCTGGGCGCGGGAACATCCCATGTACCCAGCATGACCAACCCGCCGAAAAGAAGCAGCCCGGCGAGGGCGATACCAATCAGTGCAAATTTTTTCATCGGACCCGTGATGTTGGACCAGACCGTGGAGCAAGCGGCATCCGCCGACGCCACGGGGGTTTACGCTAGGCGGTGACTATGGCAATTGTGCGACAGCATAATTATCTGCAACATATTCCGCAACGGCCCCACGCCGATAGCGGCCGGATTTGCGCTGCCATGGTCAAGTCAACCAGGTTCACCCCGCCCAAGCCCCTCGTCCTCGTCGGCCTGATGGGGGCGGGGAAATCCGCGGTCGGCCGGCGGCTGGCGGAACGTCTGGAGATTCCCTTCATCGACGCCGACGCCGAGATCGAGGCGGCGGCCGGGTGCACGGTCCAGGAATTTTTCGACCGGCACGGCGAGGCCGCCTTCCGCGAGGGCGAGCGGCGGGTCATCCAGCGGCTGCTGACCGAGGAGCCGCCCCACGTGCTGGCCACCGGCGGCGGCGCCTTCATGGATCCGGCAACCCGGGCGCTGATCCGCGAGCGCGGCATTTCGATCTGGCTGCGCGCCGAACTGGACGTGCTGTTCCGCCGGGTCAGCCGGCGCGGGCACCGGCCGCTGCTGAAGACCGCCGACCCCAAGGGCACGTTGGGGAAGTTGATGGAGATCCGCTATCCGGTCTATGCCGAAGCGGATATCGTGGTGGACAGCATCGACGGGCCGATCGCCGAGACGGTGGATCGGGTGGTCGCGGCGGTCGAGGCCCGCATCGCGGCCGGGTCCGGAACCGGGGAAACGGGCGAACCCGACACGGGAGGGCTGAGTTGAGCGCATATGAAACGGTTCGGGTCGAGCTGGGCCCGCGCGGATACGATATCGTCGTCGGCACCGGCGTCCTCGCCGAGGCCGGGCGGCTGATCGCGCCGATCCTGCGCCGCAAGAAGGTCATCGCGGTCACCGACGAGACGGTGGCGGCGCTGCATCTGGAGATGCTGGCCGCCTCGCTGGGCCAGGCGGGAATCGACTGCCACGCCGTGGTTCTGCCACCCGGCGAGAAGACCAAGGATTTCCAGCACCTGGAATCGCTGCTGGACCGCATTCTGGAGCATGGCATCGAGCGCGGCGGCACGCTGGTGGCGCTGGGCGGCGGGGTGATCGGCGACATCACCGGCTTTGCCGCGGCGATCGCGCTGCGCGGCATCGACTTCGTGCAGATCCCGACCACCCTGCTGGCGCAGGTCGACAGTTCGGTCGGCGGCAAGACCGGGATCAACGCCCGGCAGGGCAAGAACCTGATCGGCGCCTTCCACCAGCCGCGGCTGGTGCTGGCCGATAGCGGCGTGCTGGAAACCCTGCCACGGCGCCAGCTGCTGGCCGGTTATGGCGAGGTGGCGAAATACGGGCTGCTGGGCGACGAGCCGTTCTTCGCCTGGCTGGAGGGCCACGGCGCCGACCTGCTGGACGGCGACCCGGGGCTGATCCGGCACGCCGTGGTGGCCTGCTGCAAGGCCAAGGCGGCGATCGTCGCGGCGGACGAGCGCGAGGCGGATTCGCGCGCCCTGCTGAATCTCGGCCACACCTTCGGCCACGCGCTGGAGGCCGAGACCGGCTTCGGCGGCGCGCTGCTGCATGGCGAGGCGGTGGCGATCGGCATGGTCATGGCCTTCGACCTGTCGGTGCGGCTGGGTCTGTGCCCGCCGGAAGACGCGGCGCGGGCGCGCCGGCACCTGGCGGCGGTCGGCCTGCCCACCGGCACCGACGCGCTGCCCACCGTGCTGTGGGACCCGCGCCGGCTGGTCGCCCACATGGCCAGGGACAAGAAGGTGGAGGGCGGCAAACTGACCTTCATCCTGACGCGCGGCATCGGCGGCGCCTTCATCGCCCGCGACGTGCCGGGCGAGGCGCTGATCGATTTCATGCAAGGAGCGGTCGCGGCATGACCACGAGCATGTTTCTGCTGGGCGGGGCGATCTTCGTCCTGCTGGTGCTGTCGGCATTCTTTTCCGGTTCGGAGACGGCGCTGACCGCCGCTTCGCGGCCGCGCATGCATGCGCTGGCCAAGCAGGGCGACCGGCGCGCCGGGATCGTTCTGGCCTTGCGCAAGCGCACCGAGCGGCTGATCGGCGCCATCCTGCTGGGCAACAACCTGGTCAACATCCTGGCCTCGGCGCTGGCCACCAGCATGCTGCTGGGCGTCTTCGGCGAGGCCGGCGTGGTCTACGCGACGGTGGCGATGACCTTCCTGATCCTGGTGTTTTCCGAGGTGCTGCCGAAGACCTGGGCGATGTCGCATGCCGACCGCGCGGCGCTGGCGCTGGCGCCGGGGGTGCGCATTCTGGTCTTCGTGCTGGCGCCGGTGACCCACGCGATCTACCTGCTGGCGCGCTTCACGCTGAAGCTGTTCGGCGTCGAGCTGGGGGCCGAGCTGGGCCGCGCCCAGGCCGAGGAGGAACTGCGCGGCGCCATCGACCTGCATGAGGGGCTGGAGCCGGAATCGCGGCATGAACGGCAGATGATGCGTTCGATTCTCGACCTCGACGATGTCGAGGTGGGCGAGATCATGACCCACCGCCGCCACGTCGTCATGATCGACGCCGGCGAGAAGCCCGAGGCCATCGTCGACCTGGTTCTGGCCAGTCAGTACACGCGCATGCCGCTGTACCGCGACGACCCGGACAACGTGATCGGCGTGATCCATGCCAAGGAGCTGCTGCGCGAGTTGCGCCGGCATGGCGGCGACGTGGCGCAGTTGAACGTCGCCACCCTGGCCGGCGCCCCGTGGTTCATTCCGGACACCACCAGCCTGCTCGACCAGTTGCAGGAGTTCCGCCGCCGGCGCGAGCATTTCGCCATCGTCGTCGACGAATACGGCGCGCTGATGGGCATCGTCACGCTGGAGGACATCCTCGAGGAGATCGTCGGCGAGATCGAGGACGAGCACGACCATCCGGTGCGCGGCGTGCGCGCCCACCCGGAAGGCGGCTATGTGGTCGACGGCACGGTGACCCTGCGCGACCTGAACCGCGAATTCGACTGGAACCTGCCGGACGAGGAGGCCTCGACCATCGCCGGCCTGGTGCTGCACGAGGCGCGGCTGATCCCCGAGCGCGGCCAGATCTTCGTCTTCCACGGCTTCCGCTTCGAGATCCTGCGCCGGGTGCGCAACCAGATCACCCAGATCCGCATCGCCCCGCCACCCGGAACCCCCCGCCGTCGAGGCCAGCCGCGTTCCTGAACGCGGCCGACGGCGGACGCTCGCGGCGCGAGTGACATCCGGAAGGACCCGGCCCGCCGCCAGCCCCCCCGTTCCGCTTGACCCGGTCCGCCGGGTGGCCATATTTACGGCACCGTGACACCGTGACACCGTGACACCGTGACACCGTGACACGACGGGCCGGGGCCGGGGCCGGGGCCGGGGCCGGGAAGAGAGAGGATCGAGACATGCCGCTGTCGCCGCCAGCGCCGCGCGAGCACATTCACAGTCGGGACATCGCGGTGCGCGGGTATCGCCGCGCCGACGGATTGTGGGATATCGAGGCGCATATGCGCGACACCAAGACCTATGGCTTCCCCAACAAGGCGCGGGGCACCATCGAGGCCGGCGAGCCGATCCACGACATGTGGCTGCGCATCACCATCGACGAGCATTACGTGATCGTCGCCGCCGAGGCCTCGACCGAGGCCGCGCCCTTCACGATCTGCGGCGACATCACCCCCGCCTTCGCCGGATTGAAGGGGCTGCATCTGGGCCCCGGCTGGCGCCGCGCGGTGCGCGAGCGCGTCGGCGGCGTGCATGGCTGCACCCATCTGGTCGAACTGCTGGGGCCGATCGCCACCGTGGCCTACCAGACTCTGGTCACCGCCACCACCCAGAAGCCGCGCGACAAGGACAAGCCGCCGCGGCATCTCGACAGCTGCCACGCGCTGGACCGCAACGGCCCCGTGGTCCAGGAACACTACCCGGAATTCTATACGGGGGAGTGACGGGGGAGGCCGGCTCAGCCCGCGGCTTCGTTTGGGGCGCGGGTGACCAGGCCGAGGGCATGCACGCGGTCGGCCAGTTCGTCCTTCAGAATCGCGTAGACCATGCGCTGGCGGTCGACCCGCGACTTGCCGGCGAAGGCGGCGGAAACGACGATCACGCGAAAATGCGTCTCACCGCCCTCGCGCCAGCCGCCATGCCCCTTGTGGCGGGCCGATTCGTCCTCGATCTCCAGCGCGACCGGCGCCAGCGCGGCGGTCAGCTTGGCCCGCATCGTGTCGGCTACGCTCATTCGATCCCCCGATTCTCTTGCAAGTCCTGCCGCAGGGCCATACCCTCGCGACCGCCGCGGCGTCAAGCCATCCGCTTGCACCGCGCCTGTCGAGAACCCATACTTATTCGATGCGAAACCAGGAACGGCAGAGGATATTCGAGGAAGAAGGCAGCGTGGCGCCGTCGCGCGGCTGCGACCATGCCGGCTGTCTGGAGACCGGCGAATACCGCGCGCCCAGATCGCGCGACCGGCTGAACGACTATCTCTGGTTCTGTCTCGATCATGTGCGCGAATACAACAAGGCTTGGAATTATTACGCCGGGATGGACGTCGAGGAGGTCGAGCACGAGACGCGGCTCGACAGCACCTGGCACCGGCCGACCTGGCCGCTGGGCGAGCGCAGCGGCGGCGCCAGCCGGTTCGCCCGGCCGCGCCCGGCGCCGCATGACGGTTTCGACTGGTTCGACGGGCATCGGCCCGACGCGGCGGCGCACGACACGGCCGACCCGGCCGGGCGCAAGAAGCACTCCGCCGCCGAGACCAGGGCCATCGCGGTCATGGGCCTGCGCCCGCCGTTGACCTTGACCCGGCTGAAGGCCAAATATAAGCAACTGGTGAAGATTCATCATCCCGATGCCAATGGCGGCGACAAGGCCGCCGAGGGACGGCTGCGGGAAATCATCGAGGCCTATGCGACCCTGAAGAAGACCATGACCGACTGAACCCGACCCGAACCCAGGCCGCATACCGCCCCAATCCCGCACCCGCAAGCCAAACGGACCTATCCATGACCCTGACGACCGAACACATGTCGAAGCGCGCGCACGAACTGGACGCCCCGGATATCAAGATTTCCGTGCGGCAGACCTTCGGCATCGAGTCCGACATGGAAGTACCCGCCTTCTCGCACGGGTCCGATTACGTGCCCGACATGGACGACGCCTATGTGTTCGACCACGATACCACGCTGGCCATCCTGGCGGGGTTTGCCTACAACCGCCGCGTCATGATCCAGGGCTATCACGGCACCGGCAAGTCGACCCATGTCGAACAGGTGGCCGCGCGGCTCAACTGGCCCATGGTGCGCGTCAACCTGGACAGCCATATCAGCCGTATCGACCTGATCGGCAAGGACGCGATCGTGCTGCGCGACGGCCAGCAGGTGACCGAATTCCGCGAGGGCATCCTGCCCTGGGCGCTGCAGAGCCCCTGCGCGCTGTGCTTCGACGAATACGACGCCGGCCGCCCCGACGTCATGTTCGTGATCCAGCGCATCCTCGAGGTCGAGGGCAAGCTGACGCTGCTGGACCAGAGCCGGGTGATCCGCCCGCATCCCTGGTTCCGCCTGTTCTCCACCTCGAACACGGTGGGCCTGGGCGACACCACCGGCCTGTATCACGGGACGCAGCAGATCAACCAGGCGCAGATGGATCGCTGGAGCATCGTCGCCACGCTGAACTATCTGGCGCATGACGAGGAAGTGCGCATCGTCCTGTCCAAGGCGCGGAACTACGACACCGACGAAGGACGCAAGACGATCTCGGCCATGGTGGCGCTTGCCGACCTGACGCGTTCCGGCTTCATCAATGGCGATATCTCGACCGTCATGTCGCCGCGCACGGTGATCATCTGGGCACAGAACGCCGCCATTTTCGGGGATGTGGGCTTCGCCTTCCGGGTGACCTTCCTGAACAAGTGCGACGAGATGGAACGGCCGATCGTCGCCGAATACTACCAGCGTTGCTTCGGCGCCGAATTGCCCGAATCCGGGGTCAAGGCGACGCTGGTCTGAGCGCCGCGGCGGAACACGCAATGGCCGAGCACGAGACCCCCATCGAGACGTTCAGGCGGGCCAATCAGGCGGCCTTCCGGGCGATTTCCGGCGAGCGCGAGGCGGAACTCGCCTATGGCACCGAATCCGGGACCAGGGGCGACGGGCGGCGGATCCGCGTGCCGCTGCCCAGCCGCGACCTGCCGGCCGAGGAGGTGGCCTGCGTGCGCGGCGCCAGCGACGCCCAGGCACTGCGCCTGCGCCTGCATGACGAGGCCCTGCACGCCCGCCGCCGGCCGACCGGCGATGTCGCCCCGGCTCTGTACGATGCCCTGGAACAGGCGCGCGTCGAGGCAATCGGGGCGCGCCGCATGGCCGGCGTCTCGGAGAATCTGGCGGCGGCGCTGGAGGACAGGTACCGGCGCGAGGGCTTTGGCGTGGTCGAGGATACGGCGGATGCCATGACCCCGGAGATCGTCCGGCTGATGGCCCGCCAGGCGATGACCGGCGCCCCGCCGCCGCCGTCCGCCCGCAAGGCCTGGGCCGAGTGGCAGCCGAAGCTGGAGGGCAGGCTGCGCGGCGCCTTGCAGGAGCTTCAGCGCTGCATCGACGACCAGGGCGCCTATGGCGACGCCGCGCGGCGGCTGATCCGCGGTCTCGACATCGAGCTGGGCGAGCTGGAGGAGAACGAGGCCGGCGACGAATCCGACGAGCAGACCGGCGAGGACCAGCAGGACGGCCCGGAATCGGCGGGCGAGGAGGTCGAGGGTCAGGGCAAGCTGGAACAGGCCCTGTCCGACAGCATGGCCGCCGACACGGGCGACATGGACATGCAGGAAGCCGGCGAGGCCGGCGAGGGCGAGGCGATGACCGCGCCGGGCGGCGAGACGCCGGGCGATCCGGGCATGAAACGCCGCCCCGAGCACGATCTGTCAAACCTGCCGCGCGAGCCCTTCTACAAGGTCTTCACCGGCGAATTCGACGAGACGATAGACGCCGCCGAACTTTGCGACCCGGCGGAGCTGGACCGGCTGCGGCAATTGCTGGACCAGCAGTTGACCCATCTGCAGGGCATCATCGGCAAGCTGGCCAACCAGTTGCAGCGCCGCCTGCTGGCCAAGCAGACGCGAAGCTGGGATTTCAACCTCGAGGAAGGGCTGCTGGACACGGCGCGGCTGGACCGGGTGATCCTGAACCCGATGACCGCCCTCAGCTTCAAGCAGGAACAGGACACCGAATTCCGCGATACGGTGGTCACCCTGCTGCTGGACAATTCCGGCTCGATGCGCGGCCGACCCATCGCCATCGCGGCGATGAGCGCCGATATCCTGGCGCGCACGCTGGAACGCTGCGGCGTCAAGGTCGAGATCCTCGGCTTCACCACCCGGGCGTGGAAGGGCGGGCAGGCGCGCGAGAAATGGATCGCCGACGGCAAGCCGACCAATCCGGGCCGCCTCAACGATCTGCGCCACATCATCTACAAGACCGCCGACGCGCCGCTGCGTCGGGCCCGCAAGAATCTGGGCCTGATGCTGCGCGAAGGGCTGCTGAAGGAAAACATCGACGGCGAGGCGCTGCTCTGGGCGCATGACCGGCTGCTGGCGCGCAACGAACAGCGCCGCATCCTGATGGTCATTTCCGACGGCGCGCCGGTCGACGATTCCACCCTGTCGGTGAATGCCGGCAACTACCTGGAACGGCATCTGCGCGACGTCATCGAATTCATCGAGACCCGCTCGCCGGTGCAGCTTGTCGCCATCGGCATCGGCCACGACGTGACCCGCTACTACCAGCGCGCGGTCACCATCATGGACGTGGAACAACTGGGCGGCACGATCATGGAAAAGCTGAGCGAGCTGTTCGACGAGGATACCGCGCCGCGTCGCCACACCGCCGGAGCGCGCGGCCTGGCGGCCGCCGGGCGAAGGCTTTAGGCAGGCGGTTCCTCTAGCCGGGCGGTGGCGGGCCGGCCACCGGTTCGCGCCGCTGCTTGCGCGCCGGCTTGCGTCGACGCAGCGTGAACGGCGCGATCAGCACCAGTTCCGCCGACCAGCCGACGACGAATCCGGCAAGCCCGTATCCCAGCCCTTCCGCGGTCACCGGAATGCCGGGCCGGAAATCGCCCCAGGTCGCGGCGATGGTCGTCGGCTCATACCGCCGGATGAAAACGATCCCGCGCTTCCAGGGCGCCGCCCGGGCCAGATCGGCATAGGCCACCCGCA
>JAHELM010000065.1 GCA_024644185.1 Rhodospirillales bacterium
GGACGTATCGTAAGGCCGCGTCAGGTTGAAGGCAGAACGTGGCGGGAGAAATCCCAGAGCGGCGTGCGCTGCAATTCCGTGCCCCGCGCGACAAGCCGGTCGGCTTCCACCGCGCGGCCCCGCTGTGCCAGTATGACCGCAAGATGGGGCAGGATCTCGACGACGATGTCGCGACCGAGCCTTGCCCAGGCGCCGTCGAGCCCTTCGGCGAGATGGAGCGCAAGCCGCAGCGCCGAGTCGGTCTCCTCCGGCGACGACGTGTCGCCCCCGAGGCAGGACAGGATCTGCAGCGTCGCGGCCTCGGCCGGCGCGGCCAGGCCCGGATCTGTCTCGCCCAGTTCGAGCATCCGGTCGCACAGCTTCTCGCATTCACCCCGCCGCCCGTCATGCAGGGTCAGCCGGGCCAGATGGTATAGCGCGGTCAGAAGCCCGGACGAGGGCCTGGGACCGGCCCGCTCGCAGATGTCGGCCGCCTGCCACAGCAGGGCTTCGGCCTCTTCGCGGGTCGGTGCATCGAATTGCAGGCAGGCAAAATTGACCAGGCCGGCGGCATAGAGCGGGTGGCGCGGGCCGGCGGCTTCCTGCCGCAGGATCATGCAGAAGCGCAACAGGACCCGCGCATCCTCGTGGCGATCCCGGCTGACGCAGAAACGGGCGTAATTGTCATGGACGCAGATGCCCAGCAATTCGCTGGCGCCACGTGTCGATTCGAGCGCGGCCACCGCGTCGTTGAAGGCCAGTTGAGCCTCTGCGTCCCGCCGGGCCTCGGCGGCGGCGATCGCGCGGTTGAGCAGCAGGGTCGGCGAATTGGGAAATCCGAGTTTCCGCTGCATGGCGGAGCCGGCGGCGATCAGCGCGTCGCCCCGGGCCCGCCGCCCGCCCAGCACCATGACGCGGCCCATATTGCTGACCGCGTGGGCCAGGGCCGGGCCGATGCCGTCATGCATCATGCCCAGAACCTCGATCGCCCGCTGGTAAAGTTTCAGGGCATCCGAATCGCGGCCGAGAGCCGCTCGCACATCCGCAAGCAGAGCAAGGCTTTCGCCCAGTTGCGGGCTGCCCGGCCATTCCTCGCGCGCCAGCGCGGCGGCCTCGACAAGGCGTTCCGATGCCTCGCCCAGCCGACGATGCGCGACCGCGTCGCGGGCCGCGTCATGCAACGCGCTCCATCGATATTGCTTCGCCGGCCGGCCGGCGATCTTGCCAACCGACGACAGAAGTCCTTGCCCGACCGAATCCATGACGCCGCGTCCTGGCCTTTCCCGTGCCCTGATGGTTCGATGCTGACGGACGGCACCGATCCGTCCTGGTCGCGCCACCAGCCGCGCACCAGAATGCCGGGAAAACATTAACGCTTGGTTCAGGCCTTGTCGGTCAGGGCAAAGTGGCGGTCGACGTAGGCGATAACGGTCTCCACGCAGCTCGCCACATCCCCGGCGGCCGTGTCGACCGCCAGATCCGGCGAATCCGGCGCCTCATAGGGCGCCGATATGCCGGTAAAATCAGCGATTTCCCCACGCCTGGCGCGCGCATAAAGACCCTTGGGGTCGCGTTCCTCGCAGGTCTCCAGGTCGGCCTTGACATAGACTTCGTGGAAGCCGCCCCTTGCCGCCTTGCGGGCGCGGTCACGGTCTTCCCGGTAGGGCGAGATGAAGGCCGATATGGCGATATAGCCGGCATCGGCGAACAGGGCCGCCACTTCGCCGACGCGGCGGATATTTTCCGTCCGGTCCTCATGCGAAAAGCCCAGATTTGAATTCAGCCCGTGCCGCAGATTGTCGCCATCCAGCACATAGACGTGATAGCCGCGGGCGAACAATTGCCGCTCGACTTCGACCGCAAGGGTCGATTTCCCCGCGCCCGACAGCCCGGTGAACCACAGCACGCCGCCACGATGCCCGTTGCGGACAAAGCGCGCATCGGGCGTTATCCGTGACGATACGGCGAAAACATTGGTGCTTTTTATCCTGGGCGACGCGCCCGCCGCCGGTTTGCGGTCTTGCGATGTACTCATTGACGAAACTCCCCGGCGGCGCCGGACAACAGGGTAGGGGACATGCTTGAATGTCCGCGGTGCGGTTGCGGTTGAAACGGGATATTGCCTTAGCCGGCCTTCTTGCCGGACAGGGCGCCGATCTGTTTTTCCAGCTCTTCCAGCTTTCGCTGCAATTCGGCGAGATGCTCGGATTTTTCCGCCGGCTTCCCGGCCGGCTGGGGCCGGCCTTGCGCGGCCTGCGCCGTCTGCGAGGCGGGCGGCGTGAACATCTTCATGGCCTGTTCGAACATCGCCATGTTCTGCTTGCCCATCTCCTCGATGCGACCGAACGGGAAGACCGAACCGAAGGTCTCGTTCATATAGCGCTGCATCTCGGTCTGATTCCGCTCGAAGGCCTGCATCATGTAGTCCAGGTATTGCGGCAGCAGGAAGCGCTGCATGCTGTCGCCGTAGAAGCCGATGATCTGCCGCAGGAACCCGATGGGCAGCAGGCTGTCGCCCTTGGATTCTTCCTCGACGATGATCTGGGTCAGCACCGACCGGGTGATATCCTCGCCGGTCTTGGCGTCGTAAACGGTAAATTCGACATCGTCCTTCACCATCTGGCACAGATGGTCGAGTGTCACATAGCTGCTGGTCGCCGTGTTGTAGAGCCGGCGATTGGCGTATTTCTTGATCGTGATGGGGGCGTTTTCGCCCTTGCCCTTTTCGGCCATTTTCCGCTCCCTCCGCGCGTCGCGGTCCTTCTGCGCCGCGCAGCATAACAGACCATTTCGTAAAATGCTGCAATGCATAAATCGGCATGTTCCAACCGCATGGCGGGCCGGGGCCGTCGCGGGTATAGTACCCCGATGACAAGGCGCAAGGAAGGTGGGCAGCCGCCGGCCGATCTCGAGGATCTGGCCCGACGGTTCCAGGATTTGTGGCGCGACCAGATGGCCGCGACGGCGGCCGACCCTGAATTCAGCGAAACGATGGCGAAGTGGCTTGCCGCGTTCCAGTCGGGGATGGGGCCGCGGGCGCCCGGCGCCGGCCCGCCATCCTGGATGCCCGGGGCCATGCCGCCGGGCGGCGCGCCGCCGTTTCCGATGCCGGATCCCGCGGCCTGGCTGGCCGCCTTTGGCCTGGCGCCTTCGGCGCCGCACGGAACATGGCCGCCTCCGGCGCCGCACGGAACAAGGCCGCCTTCGGCGGGGCATGGAGCAACGAAAGGTCAGGCCGATGACGCATCCGTGGGCCGATCGGCGGCAGGCGCGGCCCAGGCTGGGGCCGCGTCCGCTGCCGCTGCATCTGGGGCTGGCGATGGCGCAGTTGACCGCCTCGAGCGCCGCCTTGCCGATCTCGAGCGCCGGCTGGAGCGGCTGGAAACCGCATCTGGCCGACCGGGCGGCGGCGCTGGCGCCCGAACTCGCCGCGGCAAATCCTGAGGCGCTGGGCCGCGCCGTCGCGGTCGAGGGGCTGCGGCGGCTCGACCGGCTGCTGACCGGGATCGAGCGCTATCGCCACCATCCCTGGCGCCGCGATGTCGCCGATCCGCCACCGGCCTGGCGCGAGGGGTCGACCGTGCTGCTCGATTATGGCGGCGCCGGCCCGCCGGTCCTGTTCGTGCCGTCGCTGATCAACCGTGCCTATATCCTGGACCTGACCGCCCGCCACAGCCTGCTGCGCTGGCTCGCGGGCCAGGGGCTCAATCCCTGGCTGGTCGACTGGGGCACGCCCGGCGAGGCCGAACGACGCTTCGGGCTGGACGAATACGTGGCCGGGCGCCTGACCCGCGCCTTCGACGCGGTGGCCGCGCAAACCGGCCAGCCCGTGGCCGTCGCCGGATACTGCATGGGCGGCTTGCTGGCACTGGCGCTGGCGCTGGCGCGGCGCGACGCGGTCAGTGGTCTCGCCCTGCTGGCGACGCCCTGGGACTTCCACGCCGGCGACGGCGCGCGGGCCCGGGCGCTGGTTGCATCGATGCCGCTGCTGGAGCCGCAACTGGCGCTGTTCGGGGTGCTGCCGGTGGATTGGTTGCAGACGCTGTTCGCCGGTCTCGACCCGCTCGGCATCCAGCGCAAGTTCGAGTCCTTCGCGGCCATGGACCCGGACAGTGCGCGCGCCGCCACCTTCGTCGCGCTGGAGGACTGGCTGAACGACGGCGTGCCGCTGGCGGCCCCGGTCGCCCGCGAATGCATTCTCGGTTGGTACGGCGAAAACCGGCCGGCGCGGCGGGCCTGGCGGATCGGCGGCGCGATTGTCGACCCGGGCGCCTGGCCCGGCCCGGCCCTGGCGCTGATCCCGGCCAGCGACCGCATCGTCCCGCCGGGGTCGGCGATCGCGCTGGCCGATGCCTTGCCCCATTGCCGGACGATCTCGCCCGGCGCCGGGCATATCGGCATGATCGTGGGGTCCGGCATGATGGATGCGGTCTGGCGTCCGCTGGCGCAGTGGCTTGTTGCGTTGCAGCAGAACAAGGCTGGCCGAAAGCGCGGTTGAAATCGGTAAAATGCCGCGATATTGTGCAACTGCACAATGACGGTTCCGATCGGCGCCCCCAGGCGCGCGGAGAATTTATCGTTCATGGAGGATCGAAGCGAATGACTGAAATCGTGATCGCGGGCGCCGCGCGCACCCCCGTCGGTTCGTTCAACGGCAGCCTCGGCGGCGTGTCCGCCGCCTATCTGGGCGAGGTCGCGATCCGCGCGGCGATGGCCCGCGCCAAGGTGGCGCCGGGCGATGTCGACGAGGTCGTGATGGGCCAGATCCTGACCGCGGGCCAGGGGCAGAACCCGGCCCGCCAGGCGGCCATCGCCGCCGGCATTCCGGTGGAGAAGACCGCCTACCAGATCAATCAGCTCTGCGGGTCCGGCCTGCGCGCGGTGGCGCTCGGCTGGCAGGCGATCAGCCTGGGTGACGCCAGCATCGTCGTCGCCGGCGGCCAGGAAAGCATGAGCCAGGCCCCGCACTGCGCGCATTTGCGGAACGGCGCCAAGATGGGCAGCGTCGAATTCATCGACACCATGCTGAAGGACGGTCTGTGGGACCATTTCAACGGCTACCACATGGGCAATACGGCCGAGAACGTGGCCCGGCAGTGGCAGATTGGCCGCGACGAGCAGGATGCCTTCGCCGCCGCCTCGCAGCAGAAGGCCGAGGCCGCCCAGAAGGCGGGCCGGTTCAAGGACGAGATCGCGCCGGTGACGATCAAGACCCGCAAGGGCGATGTTGTCGTGTCCGAGGACGAATACCCGAAGCATGGCACCACGCTGGAGTCGCTGGCCAAACTGCGGCCGGCCTTCGACAAGGACGGCACGGTGACCGCGGGCAATGCCTCGGGCATAAACGACGGCGCCGCCGCCCTGGTGCTGATGACCGCGGACGAAGCGAAGAAGCGCGGCGTCAAGCCGCTGGCCCGTATCGTGTCGTGGGCGACCGCCGGCGTCGATCCGGCGATCATGGGCTCCGGCCCGATTCCGGCCAGCCGCAAGGCGCTGGAAAAGGCGGGCTGGAAGATCGGCGATCTGGACCTGATCGAGGCCAACGAGGCCTTCGCGGCCCAGGCCTGCGCGGTCAACAAGGACCTCGGCTGGGATCCGGCGAAGGTCAACGTGAATGGCGGCGCAATCGCCATCGGCCATCCGGTCGGCGCCTCCGGCGCCCGGGTGCTGATCACCCTGCTGCACGAAATGGCGCGGCGCGACGCCAGGAAGGGCCTGGCGACGCTGTGCATCGGCGGCGGCATGGGCATCGCCATGTGCGTGGCGCGCACATAAAATTTAATTGCGCAAACGTGATTTATACGGACATAATATAATAGAAAAGCCGAGGGCGGCGGCAAGACCGCCCCGGCCGCCTTCCAGGGGGCATCGAAACAAGAATCTGGGAACAGGGACATGGCACGAGTGGCATTGGTGACGGGCGGGACGCGTGGCATCGGCGCGGCGATCGCGGTGATGCTGAAGGGCGCGGGCTACCGGGTGGCCGCGAATTACGGGGGCAACGACGAGGCGGCGAACGCCTTCGAGGCGCGAACCGGCATCCCGGTGCATAAATTCGATGTCGGCGATTTCGCCGCCGTCAAGGCGGGCGTCGCCACGGTGGAGGCGGAACTCGGGCCGATCGAGGTGCTGGTCAACAATGCCGGCATCACCCATGACGGCATGCTCCACAAGATGGGGGAAGACGCCTGGCACGCGGTCATCCGCACCAATCTGGACAGCGTCTTCAACCTGACCCGGGCGGTCATCGAGGGCATGCGGGCGCGCGGCTTCGGCCGCATCGTCTCCATCAGTTCGATCAACGGCCAGAAGGGCCAGATGGGGCAGGCGAACTATTCCGCCGCCAAGGCCGGGGTGATCGGCTTCACCAAGGCGGTGGCGCTGGAGAACGCCGGCAAGGGCATCACCGCCAATGTCATCGCGCCGGGCTATGTCGGCACCGACATGGTGCGCGCCGTGCCGGAAGAGGTGATGAAGGCGAAAATCCTGCCGCAGATCCCGGTCGGCCGTCTGGCCGAGCCGGACGAGGTGGCGCGCTGCGTGCTGTTTCTGGTCGCCGACGAAGCCGGCTT
The DNA here is from genome assembly GCA_024644185.1 of Rhodospirillales bacterium. GTDB lineage: Bacteria > Pseudomonadota > Alphaproteobacteria > UBA8366 > JADFVY01 > JAHELM01. The sequence continues at coordinate 6,552 of JAHELM010000065.1, forward strand.
CGTCACCGGTTCGACGCTGACGGCCAATGGCGGACAGTATATGGTGTGATCCGCCCGGCAACACAGGTGGAGGGACCATGCCGATCGGCCGTTTCATTGAATACGAGGACGCCTCGCCCGAGGTGCGCGCCGTCTACGACGACATCATGAAGACGCGCGGCGTCGACTGGATCAACAATTTCTGGAAGACGCTGGCGCAGGACCCGGCGACCCTGAAACGCACCTGGGAGAGCATCAGGCAGGTGATGGCGCCCGGCGCGCTGGACCCGCTGGTCAAGGAAATGATCTATGTCGCGGTCAGTGTCACCAACGGCTGCGAATACTGCATCAATTCCCATCTGGCGGGCGCCCGCGCCAAGGGCCTGACCGACGCGATGCTGGCCGAGCTGATGGCGGTCATCGGCATGGCCAGCGAAACCAACGCGCTGGTCACCGGCTGGCAGGTGGAAGTGGACGAGCGGCTGCGCCGCGCCGCCCAGGGCGGCAAGTAGAGATGCCGGTCGGGAACAAGGTGGAGTACGAGGATGCCTCGCCCGAGGTGCGCGCCGTCTACGACGACATCATGGAAACCCGCAAGCTGCGCTGGATCGCCGATTTCTGGAAGGTGATCGCGCAGGACCCGGCGACGCTGAGGCGCACCTGGGAGAGCATGAAGCAGGTCATGGGGCCGGGCGTCATCGACCCGGTGGCCAAGGAACTGATCTTCATCGCCGTCAGCGTCGCCAACGGCTGCGAATACTGCTCCACCGCCCACACCGCCACGGCACGGGCCAAGGGCGCGACACCGGAAATGCTGGCCGAGGCCTTCGCCGTCATCGGCATGGCGGCCGAAACCAACGCCCTGGTCACCGCCTGGCAGGTGGAACTGGACGAACGGCTTCGGCGGGCGGCCCAGGCAGCCTCGGCGCCGGCGTTCCCGTGATCGGGCCCTTTCCGGTACCGGCGGGCGCCGACACCGCCGAACCGGTGACACGCGGCCAGCGCGACACAAGCCGGCGGGTCTGCGCGCCCATGCCGCGTCGCGCCCGGGTTGCGGCCGGGCTATACTGCCGCGATGGCCGTCACCGTGTACCGAGGCATCGCGCCGTTCTACGACCTGCTCGATCTGCCCTTCGAATACGGGCGCTACGGCAGGCTGCGGCGGATTCTGTTCGATGGGCTGGGCGGGGAGATTCTCGATGCGGGAATCGGCACCGGCCGCAATATCCGCTTCTATCCGGCGGATGCGCGGGTCACCGGGGTCGATCTCAGCCCCGCCATGCTGGCGCGGGCCCGGCGGCGCGCGGCGCGGCTGGGCCGGGCGGTGACATTCGTCGAGCGCGATATCCGCGATAGCGGCCTGGGCGACGACAGCTTCGACGCCGTCGTTGCCAGCTTCCTGTTCTGCGTCCTCGCCGATTCGCTGCAACTTCCGGCATTGCAGGAACTGGCCCGCATCGCCCGGCCGGGCGCGGAAATCCGTATCCTGGAATATTGCTGGTCGCGGAATCCGTGGCGGCGCTTCGTCATGCGGCTATGGGCGCCCTGGGTCCGCTGGGCCTACGGCGCCGCATTCGACCGCGACACCGGGCGCTATCTGCCGGCGGCCGGCCTCGAACCCGTGTCCGAGACCTTCGTCCATGCCGACATCGTCAAGCTGATCGTCGCCCGCAAGCCGCGGCCCGCGGGCGACGTCCGGCCCATCGGCGTCAGTTGAACGACAACCGAACGCCGATCACGCCGCTATGGGCGCGCAAGCCGTCATGGCTGAAGACCAGGCCGGACGTGGTCGACAGATCCAGATCGTCGGTTCGGAAGTAGCGGTATCCGAGATAGTATTCGACGCCGCTGCCGGAGCCGATCACCAGGCCGGCGGTGCCCTGCCAGGCCCGCACGAAATCGTCCTCGGCAACCAGCGGCGTGCCGGCGGTGCAGATGGAACAGATCGATTCGTGATAATCGGCGGAGACTTCCACGATCCCGGCACCGAATCCGACATAGGGGCGGATAATGCCCTCGGTGGGAAATTCCCAGGATCCCTGAACCATCAGCGCATAGACGTCGGCATCGCCACCGTAGCTCAATCCGGGAGCCGCCACGGTGCCGTTCGGTGTCAGGTCGTTGAGAAAGAAGGTATGGGCCTGGTGCCGCACTTCCAGATGCAGCGGGCCGACCGCGGCGCCGACGCCGAATCCGCCGCTGCCCTCCAGCCCCAGATCGGCTTCAAAACCCGCGCTGGTCTTGGAATCCATCGGCCTGCCGAGGGACAGGTCGAGGACGGCGTAGAAGCCGATCGGCGAATGCGATGGCGCCTCTACCGGCGCCACCTGTGCCGTTGCCGCGCCGGAGGCCAGCGCGGTCGTGAAAGCCACACTCAGCGCGGCCATATGCATGTTCCGAATCCGCATGGGATTCTCCCTTTCCGATGTTTCCGATGCCATC
>JAHELM010000066.1:0-5296 GCA_024644185.1 Rhodospirillales bacterium
GGCGCCGAGGCCGAATATCTCGGCATGAAGATCGTCTCGCTTGCCCCGGAAGAGGGCGGGCTCGGCTGACGCCGCAAAAATCAGGAGGCAAAAGGTGAAAAAGAAGAACGTCTACGGCGCCGAGGGCCCGAAATACCAGTCCGACGTCATCGTCGACCTGCTGCACCGCTACGATTTCCCCTTTGTCGCGCTGAATCCGGGGGCAAGCTTCCGGGGACTGCACGATTCGCTGATCAATTACGGCGACAACAAGCCGGAGATGCTGCTCTGCCAGCATGAGGAAACCGCCGTGCAGATCGCGCAAGGATACGCCCGCGCCACCGGCAGGCCCATGGCTGTCATTCTGCACAATCTGGTCGGGTTGCTGCATGCGCAAATGGCAATTTACTATGCCTATATCGACCGCGCGCCTCTGTTCATCATGGGTGCCACCGGGCCAATGGACGAGGGCAAGCGTCGCCCGCATATCGACTGGAGCCACACCGCGCTCGTCCAGGGCGAGGCGGTGCGCAACTACACCAAGTGGGATTACCAGCCGAGTTCGATCGAGGGCGTTCCGGAGAGCTTCATGCGCGCCTATTCCACCATGGTGACCGAGCCGCAGGGCCCGATCTACATGTGCTACGACGCATGGCTGCAGGAGGCGCCGCTGACCGTGGAGGTCAAGATGCCGCCCGCCGACATGGCGCTGACGCCGTCGCGCATGGCCGCCGATCCCGCGGTTCTGGAGAAGATCGTCGATCGGCTTCTGGCTGCCGAGAACCCGGTGATCCTGGCGGAATATACCGGCCGCCACGAGGATGGCTTCGACAATCTCGTGCGGCTGGCCGAGACCTGCGGCGTCGGGGTGTGGGACATCAATTCCTCGCTGTGCTTTCCGAACCGGCATCCGCTATGCGTTTCCATGGACAAGGAGGCGCTGCGCAAGGCGGATGCGATTCTCGGGCTGGATGTCCGCGACTGGGAAAAGCCGACAGCGGATCTGGACAGCGCCAACCGCATCGTCACCTCGCTGGTGCCGGAAGACTGCACCTGGATGGAGGTGGGTTTTGGCGAGATCGGCATGTCGTCCTGGTCGATGGATTACGGCCGCTTCCTGCCGAAGGCGTTGCGCGCGCTCGGCGATCCGGCCCTGGCAATGCCGGAAATGACACGCATCGCCGCCGCCCGCCTGGCGGCGGATCCGGCGCTCGCCGCGCGCATCGAGTCCCGCAAGCAAGCGATCGCCCGCCGGCACGACGACGTCTTCGCCCGCTGGAAGGAAAACGCGAAAAAGGACCGCGAGTCCTCGCCTGTCACCCTGGCTCGTCTCGCCGAAGAGGTCTGGGAGGTGGTGAAGGGCGAGGACTGGGTGCTGTCCACCGGCACGCTGCGCCAGTGGACCCGTAAACTCTGGGATTTCGACAAGCCATACCGCCACGCAGGAAAGTCGCTGGGGACCTCGACCCAGATCGGCATGTCGCTGGGTGTGGCGCTGGCCTACAAGGGTACCGGCAAGATCGTCGTGGCCATGCAGCCCGACGGCGACCTGATGTACGATCTCGGGGCGCTGTGGACGGCGGCCAAGCACCGCATCCCGATCCTGATCGTAATGTTCAACAACCGCGCCTATTTCAACGACTGGGAACACCAGATCCGCATGGCCCGCCAGCGCGGCACCGACGAGGCCAAGGCACATATCGGCATGGACATCTTCGATCCGGAGCCCGATTTCGCGACGGCGGCCCGCGCCATGGGCTGCCATGGCGAAGGGCCGATCACCGACCCGGCGGAAATCGGCCCAGCTGTCCGCCGCGCGCTGGAAGAGGTGAAAAAGGGCCGCCCTGCCCTGATCGACGTGATCACCCAGCACCGCTGAGCGGATTACAGCATCTCGACCAGCAGCCCTTCGAACAGGATCAGGCCCAGCATCAACTCGAACATGCCATACAGGATCGCCCAGGCCCCGACGCCGCCGATGACGGCCACGACCCAGCTTTCCTTCTGGCCGAAGCGCAGGAAGGCGAAAACCAGCAATGGCGCGGCATAGAGAAAGCCGAACCCCAGGATGCCGACGGCAAACAGGCCGAGCCATGCGAACATGCCGATTTCGCGCCGGCGTTCGTCGACCTGTTCCGGCGTCGGCTCTACCCGCGCCGGGCGCTTCCGCAGATCGCTGACGAACTGGGTCAGCGCCAGCAGCGTGCCGGGCACACCGACCAGCAGGGGCATGAACTGCGCCTTGGGCGGAAAGGCCAGCGCGGCGGCGGACATGCCCGCGAATATCGCCAGCATCGCCGCCGAGGTCAGGATCCGGCTATCAAACATCGTACTGCACCTCGATTGCCGCCTGGCGCTTCCGGCGCCAGAAATAATAGCCGATGCTGCCGACGATCAGCGCGATCATCGCCAGCGATTGCGGCCGCAGGAAGAATGTCGGGCCCCAGATGCCCATTGCCTTGTGCAGCGAATCCTCGGCAATGGGTCCGAGCACCAGTCCGATGATGAAGGGCGGTCGCGGCCAGCGATGTTTGCGCAGAAAAACCCCGAAGACGCCGAGCACGCAGAGCAGGACGATGTTTTCCCAGGCGCCGTGGCTAAGGAATGCCCCGAGGAAGGACAGGGTTACGACGAAGGGAATGATCAGCGCCCCCCGGACATAGACCAGCATGCCGAAAGCCGGCGCCATGGCCAGGAACACGACGACAGCCAGCAGGTTGGACACGCACAGCGTCCAGATCAGGATCCACACGGTCTCCATGCCGGTCAGTGCCATGGCCGGGCCCGGCCTGATGCCCAGCATGATGAAGGCACCGAGCAGGATCGCCATGCCCGACGAGCCAGGCACGCCAAAAAACAGGGTCGGCAGCAGCGAGCCGCCCTCCTTGGAATTGTTGGCCGTTTCCGGCGCTATCACACCCTCGACCGCGCCTTGACCGAAGCGTTCCGGCGTCTTCGACGACTGCACCGCATGGCCATAGCAGATCCAGCTCGCCGCATCGCCGCCGAGGCCGGGAATCATCCCGATCACCGCGCCGATCACCGATGTCCGCAGGGTCAGGCCGAAATGCCGGAACACGTCGATGATGCCGTCGAGAACCTGCGCGATGCTGTAGCGCGCCACCGTGGTGGTCTGGGCGATCGAGCCGCCCCTTGCCCCCAGGCCGATCATCTCGGGGATCGCGAACAGTCCAAGAACCGCGGTAATCACATCGACGCCGTCCCACAGAAACAGCATGTCATAGGTATAGCGCTGCGTGCCGGTATGCGGGTCCAGCGCGACGAAGGACAGCATCAAGCCGAACATGCCGACCAGCAGCCCCTTGCGCAGACTGGCCCCCGAAAGGGTGGCAATGAAGGTGATGCCGAACAGCGCCAGCAGGAAAAATTCGGCCGGGCTGAACGCCAGCACGACAGGTCGCAGAATCGGCAGCATGGCCGCCAGGAAGATGGCCCCGATCACACCGCCCACGCCTGAGGCGCCAAGGCTGGCGCCGAGCGCGCGGCCCGCCTCGCCCCGCTTGGCCATGGGAAAGCCATCGACGATCGTCGCCGCATCGGGGCCGGTGCCGGGCACGCCGAACAGGATTGAGGGGATCGATCCACCGGTATGAACGACAGCATGCATGGCCAACAGGAAGACCGCCCCGGCGATCGGCTCCATGCCGAAAACGAAGGGGATCAGCAGCACCACGCCCAGCTTCCCGCCGAGTCCGGGAATAGCCCCAAAAAACAGCCCGATGGGCACCGCCAGAAGCATCAAGCCCATCAAGGATGGCGATGTCACCACCGTCAGGAAAGACGAAAGCATAAGGTCCATGGATAGCGCCTGAAGTCGTTAGGGGGCAGAGCGCCCGGACGGCGGATGCCGTCCGGGCAGCCGCATCGCTATCCTTTGCAGGCCATTGTCTTCGGCTCGTTCTTGTCGCTTTGCGGATCGTAGGTAATTTCGCAGATCATGCCGGGTTTCAGGAGTTTGCGGTCGGCCTGCGTCCCGTCGATCGTGATCGCGGTGCGTGACCCCGATACCTTCGCCTCGATCTCGGCGTCGCCCGATTTGAACCGGATGACCTTGCCCCCGTCGTCGACCGCCTCAAGCGGAGTCTTGACGGTAATGTCCCTGGCCTCGGCGTTCACCGCCCCGGCGATGATGGCCACGGTTTCCGGACTCTGGTTCAACGCGTCGCCAACCAGCTTCGCGACGGTGTCGCCATAGGCGGGCTCGATCGGGATATCCAGCTTCTTCGCATCGGCCAGCAGATCGGCATCGGTCAGCGCCGCCTGGTAGGCCGCGCGCAGCTCGGCGACGCGATCCGTCGGCGTGCCCGCGGGCGCGGCCGTCAGGCGCCCCAGCAACGCCATCGCCTCGACCAGACTGATGATCGCCCTGCCCTTTTCGGTTTTGACCTTGCTGTTCGCCTCCGGCACGCTGCCGTCTCCGCCAAGCGCCAGGGCGAATGTACCATAGCCGTTGTCGACGAAAGATTTCAGCGAACTCGTCGAGCCCACCTGGCCCGCGATCTCGCCACGCATCATCGCCAGTTCGCCCTCGTTGCCGTTGAAGCCGGGCACCACCTCGATATTCAGATCCAGCGCCGAGCGCAGGAGTTGGGTATCGGTGTAGGAGGCCGAACCCACGCCGGACGTGGCGAACTTCACCGGCTTGGCCAGCGCGGCCAGATCGTCATAGGTCCGCAGCCCGCTTTCCGTACCCAATACCAGGGTACGAGGATCGGCCGCGGCCTTACCGATCCAGGCGAATTCGCGCAGATCGAACTGAACGCCCTCGCGCTTCAGGATCTGCGCATAGATCAGGCCCGTATTGAAGGTGCCGATGGTGAGACCGTCAGGCTTCGATGCCGCCAGGGTATTGGCCCCGACGATATGCCCGGCGCCGGGAATATTCTTGATCAGCACCCGTGCCCCGAGATGCTTCTCGAGATACCTGCCGATCAGGCGCGCATAGGTGTCATAACCACCGCCGGGGCTGGTGGCGACAATGTAGGTGACGGTCTTGCCCTTGTAGAATTCCGAGGCATGAGCCGTCGTGGACAGCCCCAGGACGAGGCCCAGAACGGTCAGTTTCAAAAGTGTCTTCATGACGTTCCTCCCTGGTTGTCATGGTTCCGGGCAGGAAGGCCGTTCTTGTCGCGGCCTCTCCGGCCTTTCGAACCGTATCAGTCGGCGGGCGGGACCCAGAATTCCTCGAATCCCTTCGCCGGCTCCAACTGGTCGAACCAGTCGAAACCGATCGCCTTCATGATACGGCTGTTGATCACCACCACCCGCGCTTCGGTGCCGCTGGTGTTAAAGCGCT
>JAHELM010000066.1:5341-8962 GCA_024644185.1 Rhodospirillales bacterium
ATGTAAATGAAATCGCCCGGGCCCCATTCATTCTTCTTCGGGGTCGTGTCCCACTCCCAGACGAATTCGTCCTTGCAGTCGAAGTGCACGTCGTAGTGCAGATCGTAACCGGTGCCTTCGATCACGAAGGCGACTTCCTCCGACAGGTGCCGGCTGGTGCCGGTGGCGCCGCCCGGCGGAATGAACTGCATATAGATGTCGATGCAGCATTCCTTGGTATCCATGCCCTCGTTGATGATGTGCTTGATCAGCCCGTCGGCCGACCGCTCCATCGGCATCTGATGCCATTTCACGACGTTCATGCGGTTCTGGTATTCGGCACGGAACAGCTTCGACGCCTCCAGCGCCTCTTTGTGGAAATCCACATAGGTTTCGCCGGAACGCGCGCGCTGCCTCTCGGTCGCATCGGCAAAGGACGTTTTCTCGGTCATATTTCCCTACTCCTCCAGATTTGCGACGCGCCGGTTACAGCGAGGCCGGCGGGGCATAATTTTCCTGCCCCGGCACCGGTTCCTTCGGCGGGTATTCGACGACCTTCTGGAAAATCAGATGCATGAAAAGGAACAGCGGTTTCGCCTTCATGATGAGCACGATCGTCTCGTCGTCGGGATCGTCGGAGAAATGCTGGTGGACGCAACCGTTCTCGACGATCAGCGCGTCCCCGGTCTCCCAGTCCAGCCGGCGGCCATCGTGAACGTCATGCCCCTTGCCCTTGAGCACGAAAAAGACGGCGCTGTTCATATGTCCGTGCTTCTGACCGTACCCGCCCGGCGCGAAGACGTCGATATGGGTCTCGATCGACTGGGCGACGCGGCAGGCCTGCGGATTGATGACCTTCTTGCCGAAATTCTGCGGCCCGCCCTTCCACTTCATGTCCCGCGTCCGATAGATGCGGGGCTGCGAGAACAGCTCGGCCATCAGCTCGCCATAGGTTCCCTCCAGCCCGCGCACGAAGACCCGTTTCCTGGTCCAGCGCTCCCAGACAACCTCGTCCTTCTGCCCGGCCTCGGAATTATGCCCGATCCGTTCGTGGTCCTTGGGCGTTTCGGCCATCATCGGCCTCCTTCGGTCAGTTGCATCGTCACTCTTCGAATCTCATATGGACGGCAGGACCGTCAGCGCCGGGAATATCCTGCCCAGCACCGTCGCCGGCCACGGGATCGACAGAAACCGGTCGAACACCACGTAAACAAACAACATCACTCCGCTCGCCATCGGCAGCACCAGGCTCCACCGCTCGCGCCCCTCCACCCGCATATAGGCCAACACGAACAGAAACACGGTCGGCAGCATTCCGATCGCCGCCATTCCCGCCATGAAGCCCGCCAGCCAGCCGAAGAACGCCACCGCGCGCCGGATCACCAGACCGGACGGCAGTCCCTCGTGATCGGCGGTCAGGTCCATATGCACCTTGCGCCGCGCGGCCGCGCTGCCTGGCGGCGGCTTGCCCGTGGAGCGCTCGCGAAACACCTGGTTCACCATGCTGACGGACAGGCAGATCAGCGCGATCCAGCCGATGGTCAGCGGCGCCACGCTTGCCTCTGCCTCCCAGCCGGTGGCCTGGACAAGCATGATCGCGACCAGGCTGATCGCCACCACATAGAACAGGTCGGCCAGGCGAACCACGGGACGCCCGAACGTCCGGATCGACAGACCTTCGCGCCGGTTGGCGAGAAATTCACCGATCAGCGGGCGAAACAACCCGAGCACCGCCATGATCAACAACAGCAGGACCAGGGGCCGCAGCATCCATTCCCAACCGTAACGCGCCGATGAAATGAACATGTAGCGCTCGATGATTTCGCCGAGCACGAAACCGAGGATCAGCGGCGGGCGCGGCCAGCGGACACGCTTCATCGTCCATCCGACCACCCCGAAGAACAGCAGCGCATAGAGATCGCCCCAGTCGCGCGATCCCTGGAAGGCGCCCAGATAGACGACGCTCATGATTGCCGGCAGGACAAGGGTGAAGCGCAGCGTCGCCAGGCGGGCGAACTGCCCGCTGAACAGGAAGCAGAGCCCGGCACCGAGTATGTTCGCCAGGGCGATGCTCCAGACCATCGAATAGGTGACGTCCAGATTCTTGGTCAGCATGCCCGGGCCGGGCTGCAACCCGTGGATCATCAGCGCGCCGAGCAGGATCGCCATGCTGGCGCTGCCGGGCACGCCGAAGGCAATGGTCGGCACCAGCGCCCCGCCCTCCTTGGCATTGTTCGCGCTTTCCGGCGCGATCACGCCCCGCACGTCGCCGGTACCGAAAGTTTCCGCCGCACCCTTGCAGGTGCGCACCGCGTGGCCGTAGGCGAACCAGTCGACCACCGCCGAGCCCAACCCGGGAATCGCCCCGATCGCCGCGCCAAGCGTGCTGCAGCGCAAGACCAGCCACCAGTTGCGCAGCGTATCCATCGCCCCCTGCTTCATGCCCGCGCGGACGTCGTAGCCCGCCCCGCCGGCGATGGCGGTCCGCTGAATCGCCAGGTCGCAAAGTTCCGGCAGGGCGAATATACCCAGCGCCACCGGCAGCAACGGCAAGCCGTCATAGAGATACAAGCTGTCCAGGGTCCAGCGCAGCGTCCCGGTCTGCGGGTCGCCGCCGATCATCGCCAGCATGATCCCCAGCCCGGCGACGGCCACCCCGCGCAGCGGCGAGCTGCCGGCCAGGACCGACACCATGGATATGCCGAGGATGGCAAAGGCGAGAAGCTCGGGCGAGCCGACGTAGAGCATTATCGGCCTGAGAACCGGAATCGAGAGCCCCAGCAGCAAGGCGCCGAATACTCCACCCAGAAGCGATGCGACATAGGCCGCGCTCAGCGCCCGTCCGGCTTGGCCCTTGCGAGCCATCTGGTGGCCGTCCAGAACCGTGGCTTGCGCGGCCGAGGTCCCGGGAACGCCGAAGAGGACCGCCGGGATCGTGTCGCCCGTCGAGGTGACGGCGCCAAGGCCCAGCAGAAAGGCGAATGCGGAATACTCGTCCATTCCGTAGGTGAGCGGAAGCAACAGGACCATGCCCGCCACCCCGCCGACGCCCGGCAAAATCCCGATGATCAGCCCGAGAATCACGCCGGCCGACAGATACATCAACCGGTCGAACTGCAGCATGACAGTCAGCGCCTGTCCCGCAGCGTCGAGCATGCCGACGTCCATGAAACCTCCCTCTATCCCGCCCGTTTTTTTCGGGCCTGCTTCCCGTTTCGCCGCCGGAGTATGTTTGGAAATCCAGATCCAGGCGAGCGTGCGTTCCTTTATTCGGAACGGTATTCCTTTATTCATGACGAGATCGTGCGAATATGCAAGATCAAAGCGCACCGGGAGAATCAACCGTGACCGCAGCCAGAAGCCAGACCGTGGGAATCGTCGGCCTCGGCCGCATGGGTCGGCCAATGGCCCGCTGCCTTCTGCGGGCCGGTTTCTCCGTCCGCGGTGTCGACTCCGACCCCGCCGCCGCCGAAGCCGCGCGCCGCGATGGCATCGTCTTGGCACCGGACTGCACGGAGCTTGCCCGGTTCAGCGACTCCATCCTCGTGCTGGCCGGATTCGAGAGCCAGGTGGAACAGATACTCTTCGGACCGCAAGGCATTGTCGCGGGCGCCAGACCGGGCACGCCTGTCATGATCGCTT